>JAQIBZ010000366.1 GCA_027858815.1 Desulfobacteraceae bacterium | reverse complement strand
GTTCCGGATGTGTAGACGATGGTGGCAAGGTCTTCGGGAACAACGGCAGCGGAAAGCGTTTCAAACAAGCCCGGTTTTTTAACGTTCTCCTGGCCCATGGCAATGAGGTCATCAAAACTGATGACAGCCGGGTGGCTGCTTTTGGCATCCTGTTTGTTGAAAACAATTATTTTTTCCAGAGATTCCACTTCATCAAGAAAAGACAGGGTTTTTTCCAGTTGCATTTTATTTTCAACAAAAATAACCTTGGATTCTGCATTTTTTATAATATATTTGATTTCTTCGGCAATCAGGGTCGTATAAATCGGCACCACAACAGTGCCGAGGCCCAGGGCGCCCATATCTGTATAAAGCCATTCGAGACGGTTTTCAGAAAGAATGGAAACTATGTCCCCTTTTTTGATTCCCAGAGAATGCAGGCCAAGACCAACTGATCTGGCGTTCTCATAATACTGGCTCCAGGTTACCTTTTCCCATTTGCCGTTTAATTTTTTTTCAACTGCCAGCCGCTGTTTATATTTTTCAGCGCGATTTTTAAAGACTTCATTGATTGTCAGTTCCATCTTTTCTCCTTACGGCTATATTTGTTTAATGGATTTCAATTTGCTCACTTCAGCCTTCTACCTTCAACCTTATAACCTCAATAATTACATCATCATTTTCGATATAATCTCCCTCATAATCTCTGTCGTTCCTCCGCCGATGGAGAGAATCCGGTTATCCCGATACAGCCGTTCCACAACATATTCCCGCATATATCCATATCCGCCGAAAAGCTGGACCGCGTCATAGGTCACCTTGTCACTCACCTGACAGGCAAAGTTTTTTGCCATGGAGACTTCTTTGATCTGGTCGACACCGGCCCCGATTTTAGCAGCCACCCGGTAGGTGAATTCCGTACTGGCTTCTAACAGGGTTGCCATATCAGCAAGCTTGTGACGGTTCACCTGAAAACCGGTTAATGGTTTGCCGAATGCTTCGCGCTGCTTTGAATAGGAAATGGCCTCTTCAAGAGCCATCCGGGCGGTCATGTTTGCCATCACTGCCAGAGCCAGGCGTTCCTGCTGAAAATTGATCATAATGGCATAAAAGCCCTGGTTTTCTTCGCCGATCAGATTCTCTGCTGGCACCCGGCAATTGTCAAAAAACAGCTCTGCGGTATCAGAAGCCCACCAGCCGGTTTTTTTCAGTTTTTTTGAAACGGCAAAACCGGGCGTGTCTTTTTCAACAACGATCATGCTGATACCCTGGGCGCCTTCTCCGCCTGTTCGGACCGCACAGGTTACCTGATCAGCACGGCATCCGCTGGTGATAAATGTTTTGCTGCCGTTAATAATATAATGGTCGCCATCTCTCACTGCCGTTGTCTTTAGGCTGGCCACATCAGATCCGCCGCCGGGTTCGGTGATGGCCAGAGCCGCGATTTTGTCACCGGCCAGAACCGGCGGAATGAATTTTTGTTTCAGTTCTTCGGATCCCAGGTTTAAAATCGGGGGAAGGGCAATGTTTAATGATCCGATACCGGCAACGAAACCGCCGGAAGTAGAACGCATCAATTCTTCACTGGCAGCAACGCCAAAAAAGACGTCGCCAGGCGTACCGCCGTATTCTTCCGGAAATCCGATGCCGAGGATGCCGACATCCCCGGCTTTTTTGTACATCTCAATGGGGAATTCTCCGGCTTCTTCCCAGTCGTTGATAAAAGGAAGCACTTCTCTTTTGATAAATTCCCGTACCGACTTTCGAACCATGTCATGGGTTTTGGTGAAATATTCCTGATAGGTCGACTCGGTCTTGAATTCGTATGTCATTTGGTTTGTCCTTTTTGCAGTTCCCGGGGTGAAACCCAGATTATGTTACGCCGCCCCTTCGGGCCTTGGGGTTAAAACCCCTCGAACCCCGGGTTAAAACCCGGGGCTAATTTACCTTCCACCCCTTCGGGGTTATTTCGGTGTGTCGTAAATCTGTAAGGCGATGAGTAAAAGATTCATCTTCAATTTAAGAATTTGAACTTTTTACATTCCCATAAAAATTCTTGTTATTTAGTGGCCGAGCAAAAACTTTAGATACTGGTCGTCATTACGCGAGGTGAGGAACGAACGACAAAGTAGTCCCCTGTCGTTAAGGAGATTGCTTCGGTCGTAGCCGTCCCTGCGACGCCAGTGGCGTGGCTCGCAATGACAGAAATAGTGAATTATTGAAATTTTGTTATAAACGTCTCAAGTTTGAGGCGCGCGAATCTTTTGCTGCGAGGCGTACTTTTCGTACGTCGAGCAGCAAAAGATGCAGCGCAACAAAAAAATTGAGCGTTTAGGGCAAAATGACTATTTAAAAGGGGCCGGGGGTATGGCGAGGCAACTCCCCACCGCCACCAGCTCATCATTCTGGTTGGTCCAGTTCAGCTCCATACGGACCCATCGTTTTTTGTCTATTTTTTCAACTACTTCACCGGTTGCGGTGATGGTATCGCCAAAGTATGTCGGCCGTTTAAACCGGACAGTGATTTCCGGAATAACCGTTCCCAGGCCCGGGAGTTTTGTTCCCAGGACCGGTGCAATGAGACTTTGGGGCAGGGCGCCATGGGCGATCCGTGTGCCGAATGGCGTCAGCTTGGCAAATTCTTCATTCATGTGCATGGGGTTGAAATCACCGGAGATGCCTGCAAACAGATAAACATCGGTCTCTGAAATGGTTTTGCTAAATGAAGCGGACATACCGACTTCCAGTTCATCATAAGAGTAGCCCATTTCAAACTTCGGTTTGTCATCAACCACACGAAAGTGATCGATATCCATGATAGTGCCGGTTGTTTTTTTAGCAAAAACCGCTTTGACCTTGATTCCGGTTTTCATTTTGCTTAAAGCCACCCCTTTTACAATATGTGCAAGGGGCGTATCCGCTCCATCTAATTTAACCATTGCCAGAATATACGGCGGATCAAACGGCTGATGGGGTTCTTTATATCGGATGATGGTAAAACCGGTCACAACACCCGTGTTTTTAACATCCACCCAGTTTTCAGATATATCTTCAAAGCAGCGTTCACAGGTTGACCGTGGCGGAACGAACACTTTGCCGCATTTTTCGCATTTTAAGCCCCTGATTTTTTTCTCATCGCGAATGCTGATGATGAAACGGCTTCCGGTGCGTCCTGCAAAATACTGATAGGGCAGGGCCAGCTTGCCATCAATGACAAAACAATCATTGTTTACTGTACTCATATTTGTCTCCTAATTGTTATCAATCAGTTCAAAATATTTGATATCTGTTACTGCACCGGTTCTGTTTTCATTCCAGACCGGTCGCACCCGGTCGCCTTTTTTGGCGCGGTCCATATCTTCAGCCTTTAATTCATGCCACATGGTTTCATGCCTTTTGCAGCCGTCTAAAAGAAAGTGGGCTGCGACATAAGGCGTTTCACGGCTTTCTCCGGTTAACGGGTCCGGACTGGCATAAAAGGTGATATCCAGGATTGAAACCGCACCTTCCGGACCAATCTCAACCCACTCATCAGCTCTAACCACACACTCTGCACAGACTTCCCGGGGAGGTATCTGAAGGCGTCCGCATTCCGGGCATTTATTTGCCAGGATTTTTTTCTCTTTTAATGCATTTAAAAATTTTCCCATAACCGGGCCGGTGGAGAATCTTTGCGGGATGGAAAGAATCTGTTTTTTAACAAGCAGTTCTTCACCCTCTTCAACGTCATCATTACCGGCAGGGGGTGTGTACTTTTTGAAGAATTGTGTTGCCTTGGTGAGCAGGCCCATATCGCCTTCCACCTTTAGTTTTCCGGCGGTAAAGGCCATCATGCCGTCGAGCTTGCCCAGGGTAATGGCAATCCAGTCCTTGGCAGTACACGTGGTACTTACATTGGGATTATGCAGGCCTTCTTTGACTTTTACGGTACCGTCATCCACACAGACAGTAAATTCTCCGCCGCCGGTTCCGGTGATGATATATCCGTAATTGGCGGTCACACCAGCCACTCCTTCCGGATTGACCCGTGATTCCATGGTACCGAAAATATCGGCCACCGTGACTTCTGCTGCAGCTTTGGGAGGCGTGTACTTTTTAAAGAATTGGGTGGCTTTGGTGAGCAGGCCGAGGTCGCCTTCAACTTTGAGTTTTCCCGAAGAAAAAGCGGTCATGCCGTCGAGTTTGCCCAGGGTAATGGCAATCCAGTCTTTGGCTGCACAAGTGGTGGTAACATTGGGATCATGAATGCCTTCCTTGACCTCAACATTGCCGTCATTTATACAAACGGTATATTCCCCGCCGCCGGTCCCGGTGATGATATAGCCGTAATTGGCAGTTACACCGGCCACGCCTTCCGGGTTGACCCTGGATTCCATGGTGCCAAAAATGTCAGCCACTGTAACGACGGGTGCTGCTTTGGGCGGCTGGTATTTTTTAAAAAATCCTGTGGCTTTGGTGAGCAGTCCAAGGTCGCCTTCGACTTTGAGTTTTCCGGAAGAAAAAGCCGTCATGCCGTCAAGCTTACCTAATGTAATAGCAATCCAGTCTTTAGCGGTACAGGTGGTGGTAACGTTGGGATCGTGGATACCTTCTTTGACTTTTACATTGTCGTCAGCCACGCAGACAGTGTATTCCCCGCCGCCGGTGCCGGTGATAATATAACCATAATTGGCGGTTATGCCGGCCACGCCTTCCGGGATGACCCGGGATTCCATGGTGCCGAATATGTCTTCCACTGTCGTCTCTGTTCCCTTGGCTTTAGGAGCGCCGTTTAATCCCCATTCGCGTAGATCTTTTTTCAATACTTTGCCGATGGGGCTTCTGGGAAAATCTTCTTCCATAAGTTCAACGTATTTCGGGACTTTAAAGGCGGCAAGTTTTTCCTTGCAGTATTCAATGACTTCCTCTTCTGTCAGAGAATCGTCTTCTGCTACTACAAATACTTTGATTTCTTCGCCCATAAATTTATCAGGAACGCCCACAGTGGCGGCTTCCTGAATTTTCGGGTGTCCGGCCAGCAGGTTGTCGATTTCTTTGGGGTAGATGTTTTCCCCGCCGCGGATGACCATATCTTTCATCCGGTCAACAATGAAGATATAGCCGTCTTCATCTTTAATTCCCACGTCACCGGTATGCAGGTAACCGTTGATAATTGTTTTTGCGGTTTCTTCGGGATTGTTAAAATAGCCGACCATGACATTGTCGCCCTTGATAACAATTTCACCGCGTTCATTGGCAGGCTGCTCATTGCCCTGTTCATCAAGGATTTTGATTTCCTGACCGGGCAGGGCGATTCCGATGGACCCGATTTTTCGGACACCGTCTCTGGGATTGATGGTGCTGACACAGGTAGCTTCAGTTAAGCCGTAGCCTTCCACAATAGGAATACCGAATGTGTCCTGAAAGTTGTTCATGGTTTCTTCGGTCAACGGTGCTGCTCCGCAAATACCGAATTCAAGGGAGCTTAAGTCGAATTTCTGGCGGGAGGGGTCGGTCATCAGAATCTGATAAACCGCCGGTACTGCAGACCAGAAATTGATTTTATTGGTTTCCACCACTTCCCAGAATTCCCCGGCACTGAACTGTTTGCGTAAACCAATCTGGTGCCCTTTTTCCATGGATGATGTGCAGGTCAGCATGGCATTTACATGAAACAGCGGCAGAAAACATAAGAAATTTCTGTTTTCATCGGTATTCAGCGCGCCATTAATGCCATTGGCATCAGCCACGATGTTTTTATTGGAAAGTAATACCCCTTTTGGGTTCCCTGTGGTGCCTGAGGTATAAAAGATAAACGCGATATCTTCAGGATCTGCATTGCTGACCATGGGAGTCTCATCCGGATCTTCAAAAAGAGAACCAAGGGAAATATGACCATCCGATGGGTTTTCGCTGACTTCGATGACTTTTTCCAGGTTCGGGCATTTATCCTTAATCTCATTAAAAATCGGCAGAAACTGATCTTCCACACTCAGGCCGGTACCTTTGGAGTCATTTAACAGGTATTCGAC
>JAQIBZ010000327.1 GCA_027858815.1 Desulfobacteraceae bacterium | reverse complement strand
CATATGATGTCACGGATGATAACAATACTTTACAAGGCTTAGGGCTCTGTGTTCATTATGACTCATCTATTGTTGAATTCGATGCTGTTGATTATTTTTTGTCAACAGGTATTGAGCTTGAACCGGTCGATAGCGTTGAGACATTTGATGCTGACGACAATGATCGAAACACGGACCGGATGGTGACGATGAAATGGAGTGGCGGTAATTGGCCGAATAAACCCTTGTCCCCCTTAGTTTTGTCGACTCTAAGGTTTCAATTAAAGGATTATTTTTCAGCCGGGTTGAGTATGACGAAAATCAATACAAGTGTTTTTGACCACGCGCCGGATTATGGAGTGAACCTTGATTCGGGAACGTTGACTTTTTATGACCCGACCGTCGTGACCACCTCAACGGCCACCGTTATCACTACCACGGATTCTCTCAACCCACCCGTCAACACAACCACGAGACCGGATTTTGAGTGGCCAACAATAACAACCACCAACGCATCTTCCACCTCGACGACCACCTCGGCACCGAAGACGACCACCTCGACGACCACCTCGGCACCGAAGACAACGACTTCAACGAGCACCTCGGTACCGAAGACAACGACTTCGACGACCACCTCGGTACCGAAGACAACGACTTCGACAACGACTTCGATACCCATAACGAGTACTTCATCTTCATCCACCACCTCGACGACAACCGTGCTGAATCCCAATTCTCAACCGGATGCGCCGCAGCTGTTGTCCCCTGATGGCATCAGCGGTGTTTCCCTGATGCCGGAATTGATGACTGGTCCTTTTTATGATCCAAATAACAATCCGCATAAAAAAACGCGATGGCAGATCAGTATTCAGCAGCCGATTTTTGACGAACCCTATCTTGTGCTCGATGAAGTGACAACTTCTCAACTCACCAGCTGGATTGTGCCGTCTGATTTTATTTTAGAAAAGAATATGCAGTATTACTGGCAGGCAATGTTTTTCGATGGCCATGACTGGTCATTGCCTTCGAATACAAATGACTTCCGGACCGGCAATTTTGGCGTTGAATTTGAAAACGGCATAAGTGCTGAGACAGTCATTGGGCCTGGAGAAGAAGTGAAGCTGGGCAATGAGTTTATTGATTTAAATGGAGATCTTATTACTTCAGATACGGTGAAAGCGTTTAAATCCAAAGCAGATCCCAGTGTTCAGATCGGGATGATTGCATATCCTGATTCTACATTTCCCTGCACCATTGAAAAAATCTGTTCTAATCTTCCGGAAGATATCGTGGCTGAAGGTGCTCCCTTAATTGGCGATATCCCTGAAATGCCATACGGAATTATTGATTTTGAGTTAACTGTCCCGGAGAAGGGAGACGTTGCTCTTGTTTCCATTTATTTTTCAGAACCGCTTCCCGAAGATTTTATCTGGTGGAAATATGACCCCAAAATCGGGTTTTATGATTATGCGGCCTCACAACCTGATTTTAAGGTTCTTTCTATTACTCCTGACAGAAAATCTGTCGCCTTGCAGCTTAAAGATGGCGGGTATGGTGATCTTATAGACAAACCCGATGGTAAAATTTTCGATCCAAGCGGTGCTGGTGTACCCTTAGATTCCTCTCCATCATCATCGGGTGGAAGTGGCGGCGGTTGTTTTATCAAATCACTGATGAATCACTGATGTTTTAAAATATTTTAAATTTGTATCGGCCCTGAAAGCCGGATGTCGGAAGTATCGGCTAAATTGGGTTTGTGACAAAATAAAAAATTTGAAATGACTTGCTGAAGTTTTATTGTAGAGGCCTGTCCGGGTTTTTGAAGCCGGACAGGCCTCTTATGTTTTATTGTTCCTGATTAAGGGGATCATCCATTGTTCTTTCCCAATCTGATCGAAGCGGGGCGTTGCTTTTCGTATTCCCTGCAATATAAAGTGGGTTGCTTAAGATTGACATGTCATTTTGAATGCAATAGATTGAAACTTAAATTAATGCAGCAGATTGCAACTTAAAAAATAAATACTTCATGCGGTATAGGAGAGGATATGGTTATTCTGCCTAATTCCTGTTTTTTGCATGTTCCAAAAACTGGGGGATCTTGGGTAAAGGCGGCTTTAAAAGCTTCCGGCATGATGGTCGAGGAGTTTGAAGTGAATGGCGATCCTCATGCCGGATTAAAGTATTGCCCCTGCCCTGAAAAATTTAAATTTGCATTTGTACGGCATCCGGTGGATCACTATCGATCTTACTGGCAGTATAAAATGGGCAAGGGATGGGACTTTAAAAATCCCATTGACAGAAATTGCTGTGCAGCTGATTTCAGTGAATTTATAAATAACATACTTACTAAATTTCCGGGTGTTTACAGCAACGCCATTGAAGAATATGTGGGGCCGCCGGAAGCAGAAATAGAATTTATTGGAAAATATGAAAATCTTGTTGAAAATTTAATTGTCGCGTTAAAACAAGCCGGTGAACATTTTGATGAGCGTGTCATCCGGAATTTTCCCCCGGTAAATGTCAGTGACCGTCTTCGATTTCCAGCTGAGTACAGTCCGATGCTGGAAAAAGCTGTTAGAGAATCTGAAAATATCTTTATCAGGCGTTTCGGTTATAAATAAAGAAATGAGCAGGCATGATCATTAATAACCAATTGGCGTTTAATAAAATATTAAAAACATTAGGAGTTTTGTCCTTATTCGTTCTAATCGGTGTGCTTTTCCATATGCATTTGCCGACACTGGAGCCTGGATTTCTAAATGCCGGAGACGATCATGTGCATGTGGCTTTTTCGAATGAATTGAATCGCATATGGAACGAAGGGGATACGGCGATGGGGTGGAGTCGACTTTATGGCGCTGGTGCGCCAATCTTTTTATTACGTCCCCCAGGACTATATGTTGCCGTTAATTTAATCCATTCAATTACCGGGTACTCGATTGAAGAGTCCTTAAAATTAGTGGTCCTTTTCGGATTTTGTCTTTTCCCGCTGACGATGTTTTGGGGTGCGAGATTGCTGGGGTTGGGATTTAAGGAATCGATTTTTGCCGGTATGCTTGCCCCGCTCCCGATCAGTTTGTGGGGGCATACCATTGATGCGTATCAGTATCTGGGTATTCATAAGCAGCTTCTGGCGATTTTGATTTTTCCTGTGACAGTCGGTTTTTTATGGCAGTTATTAAAATATGGAAGGTATGGCGCACTTTTTGCGATATCCTTTTCAATGATATTTATGACGCATCCATACATCGCTTATTGTTTTTTTATGCTTGGGCCTTGTATGATTTTTTCTCTGGCGGCAATTGATTCTGAATGGGAATGGAAAAAAGGCATCGGGAGTTCGCTGTTATGGTCGGTTCCGGTTTTATTAATATTATGTGTCTGGCTGATACCATTTGTTTTTTCAAATGAAATTCAAGTGATAGATCCATATTTGAGCAGGCGTCGGGCATTTGATGTGGTGGTTTGCACAACGGCTGAAACCTTTCGACAGTATTTTTTGGGGGGAATACTGGATACGACTAAATTCGCCGGTGCTTTTGGTGGTGCCATGTGGCCCAAGGGAAATGAATGGGGCTGGCTGAGTAATAGTCAATTTTTGCGGCTTCCGATGCTGACCATTCTGTCTTTTGCCGGATGGGTGATTTGCACTTTTCGCTCAAAATCATCTGTTCACGGGCTTTTGAGTTTATCCTTTCTTCTTTCTTTTTTACTGTTAATTGGTCCTGATGATTTTCCATTTCTTGATTTAATACCGTTTGCCAAGAAATTTCAAAATATTCATGCGATATTTATATTTGAATGGGCGGCGATATTATTGTCTGCGGTTGCAGGCGGTTGGATTTTTAAAAAGGCGGGCAGGATTTCAAAAAGAAATTTTCGATATATCGCTTTTGGCTTATTGTCTGTTTGTTTGATCGCGCTATATGCAAATAATTTGTATGAACGGCTGCAAACCGGTCGAAAAGGTCTTGATGTCAGAAATATTTATACCAATAACGGTGAGTTGTCTCTTAAGCCAGGCATCAATGAATTGTGGCGGCATTTTGCCAGTGTTGTTGAAGAGCTGAAGGCGGATGAACAAGACGGAAACATCAGTGGATACCCTCTCGAGCATGATGACAGTGTTCTTTATAATCTGCTTCCTTTGATGGTCAACCGATCGGTATTCATTTCCGGGTTTGAACTTGTCGGCGGAGTGTATGATATGCTGGTTCATAATTTCCGAACAAGCTTGAGGGATAATTATGAGCTGCAGAAATTATTTAATATCCGTTATGTCGTTAACAGCCCGAATTTCCGAAAGGAGCCGATGGATTGGCACCAATCAATCCAGCCGGTTTATATAGATGACTATTGGGAGTTGGTAAAGGTTAAAGGTGATTTTGGGGAGATCGGCTCTCTTCCTTCCGGCTTTATCGGATTTGCAGGTTCTGAAAAAGAGTGGAAGGAGCTTATGATTTTGTGGTTAAATGAAGTTGAGAAAACAAGATCGACGGTTCCATGGATAATCAATTTTAGCCATTCCGGTTTAACCAGTCGGGACATCCTGAAAATTCGTCCCTATATTTATTTGATGATTATAGGGGATAATACTCACTCTCCTGAAGGTCTGGAACCTATGGAGCAAATCCCATATTCTGATCTTCCAACAAATGCGGTGAAATTTTTATCGGATCGTTGTGAAAGCAATAACCCGTTGCAATGCCGTAATGAATTGCCGGTTCATTATCAAGTACTGGAAAAAAGCCGTTCAAAAGAAATATATTGTGTGGATATTGATCAACAGCTCCAGCCACTTCTTTTTAAACGGGCATTTTACAACGGATGGGAAGTAACGGTTGATGGGGAGCAGATCCCGATATATCGCATTTCACCAGGTTTACAGATGATTATGATATCGTCGGGTAAACATTGCATCGAATGGCATTATTCGGGGCCCAATCATTGGCGTCTGGCCTTAACCGCTTTTTTTGCCGGTTTCGTCTGTATTGGGTTTTTGGCATGGCGCGGAAGAAAAAAATCTTCACATCTTATGTTATCCGATCAACCCGCGGATTCACATGCGCCAACAAAAACTAAAAAACGATTACGTTATGCCGTGGCAGCCGTCTGGCTGATATTCATCGGTGTTTTTGCAAGGCAGGTGTTTTCAGAAGTTTATTTAAAAATTCCGGTAATTATTATGCCCTATTCGGGTGATACTGTTGAAAGTGGTGAGGTGGATTTTTATTGGAATTATGTTGTTGGAATACCAATCAACAAACAGAACTTCAGCGTTCAGATTGCCACTGATAAAGAATTTGAAAGAATCATATATTCAACAAAGGTTCAAAATAATGAAGCGCGTATCGATAATATTTTAAAGCAAAAGGGCCCTTATTATTATCGGATTCGTCTTGAAGTTGATGATGAGAATTATCGATGGTCTTCTACGATTAAAATATATGGAAAGGGATAGGGCTTATATATGGTGGCGAGGCTCATTCTGCACTCTGATGATTTTGGACTGCATCCGGCTGTTAATCGCGCCATTATTGAAGCTTTTACACATGGCTGTTTAACCAGTGCCAGTCTTATGGCTAACGGACTGGCGGTTGAAGATGCAATTTCTGGCGCTTTACGGTATCCGGATTTTGGTGTGGGGGTTCATTTAAATATTTTAAGAGGCCGGCCACTATCTCCTCCATCTGAAATCCCTTCTTTGGTGGATGATCGGGGTTTTTTTTTAAATTCGGCTGCAGTCCTTTTATGCAAATCCTTCATGGGGAAAATTTCAAAGCAGCAAGTGTATTTAGAATATCGGCGGCAAATACTTTTTTTAAAGGAACAGGGTATCCGGCTGACTCATTTGGATGGAGAGAAACATACGCATCTATTATTGCCTGAAGCGGTATGGGCAGTTAAAAAATTGACAAAAGAATTTGGAATACCTAAAGTTCGAATAATCAACGAAACAGCTCTGATGAGAACGCTATTTGCTTCCGGCAGCCGCTTTTATTCGGGGCTGATGCAACGGTTAAAACTTTTTTTATTGGAAAACCGGAGCCGTAAAGCGCTTCAGGAATTAAGCGATATCAAGCATACGGATTTGACTTTTGGTGTCCTTATCAGTGGAAGCATCGATTACAAAAATTCATATAAGGTATTAACAACACTGCTGTCGATGGATGCTGACGTAACTATTGAATGGATGTTTCATCTCGGATATCCGTTTAATATCCACAAATCATCTTTCAAAACGGAATTTGGATCTTTTTTTTTAAATGAGCAAAGGGAAAAAGAGTTGCATTTTTTTTTGTCATAGAATGTAAATCAGGCAATTCGCCGACATCAACATCAAATCATATCCTATAGAGAAATATGAATTATGCTGTCAATTATCGTGCCGTTGTTTAATGAGGCTGAAAATGTGCCGTTGTTCATCGACAGGGTTCGAAATGTGTTGGCGAATGAACGCCTCTCATACGAACTAATCCTTGTGGATGACGGAAGTAAAGACCTGACATTTGATTTAATCAAAACAGAAGCAGCCAAAGATCCAAGAATTAAAGGCATTCGCTTCAGGCGGAATAATGGGCAGACAGCAGCGATCAAAGCCGGTATTGACGCTGCCAAAGGTGATATTTGCATTACAATGGACGGCGATTTGCAGCACGATCCCGCGGATATTCCAAAGTTTATTAATAAGCTTAATGAAGGATATGATCTGGTTTGCAGTTATCGTTTTCAGCGAAATGATGCCTTTACCCGCAGGTTTCCTTCTAAGATAGCCAATTTTATTGGAAGAAAGATATCCAAATTGGACTTAAAGGATTTTGGGTCAACTTTTCGTGCATATAAAACAGATTTAGCAAAGGAAATACCAATATATGGTGAGATGCACCGTTTTATCCCGATATTTGTCGGGACATTAACCGATTCTATTACGGAAATTCCCATATCTCTTCAACCCAGAGTTCACGGGCAATCGAAGTATGGTATCGACAGAACCTTTCGGGTATTCTCGGATTTATTGTTTTTGGTGTTTTTTGCGAGTTTTTTTAATCGCCCGATCCATATTTTCGGCTATATCGCCATCGGCTTAGGCACTCCGGGATTGTTGATCCTGAGCTGGTTAAGTGTCTCTAAAGTTTTGGGTTATATAGAAATAATGAATTATGGCCCATTGTTTATGCTGGGGGGCATGTTATGTCTGGTTGCGGGTCAAATTTTTGTTATCGGAGTTGTATGTGAATATCTTGTACGGATATATTACAATGATAAGCGCAGGCCATATAGTATATCGGAAGCAACATTCGATCCGGATTCCCAATGAATAAATTATGTTATTTTGTGATAGTGATTGTAGCCGGTTTTATCTTTTCTGATGAAAGTATTGCCGGAAGAATCATCATGGTTCATGACACAAAAGTTACGATGGATACAGAATGGATTGATGTTCAGCTGACTATAAAAAATGAGGGGGATGAAGATGCATTACTGGTTTATCCCACCCTTAAACTCGGGAATCAGGTTGTAGATTTGAAAAAAGCCCCATACATTGCATTCGGCGGTGCCCAACAATGGCAATATAGATTTTTTAAAAAAAACCTGGGAATGAGACATTCCGGCCGATATCCTTTATATCTGTTGATTCATTATCATGACAGCCAAATGTATCCATTCTCGTCACCAGATATTATATTCATTGACTTTGGCCATATGCAAAGCGATTGTGCTATTTCCGGTGAGTTCTCCGCCTCCCAAAATGATGGCAAAACCGATATAACATTTTCGTTAACAAATCAGTGCTCTTATCCGGTATCCGGAAAATGTAAAGTTTTTCTTCCCAAAGAACTTCAGGCACGATTATCGGAAAAACCATTCCTCCTGGCGCAAAATTCCAGCCAGTCGATAATATTTACCATTGAAAATCAGGGGGCTCTGAAAGGCAGCCGTTACAGGGTCTACGGCGTTGCTGAATATTCAATTGCTAATCAGCACTTTACATTCGCGTTTCCCGGAATGATTTCAATAACAGAATCGATCTTGACCAACAATAATGAATACAAAATTATGGGGTGTATTATTCTCATCGGTATTCTGTTTTTTATTACTCTATACATGGAATTGGGCAAAGCCGGATGGAAGTCGAATCAGTAACAAGCAGGCAATGGGAAAAATTTACAGATACATGTGAACCGACTTCAATTTATCTGGATTTCCGCTGGCTGGAATTGATCGAAGCGGTATATCCGAGATTAAAGGTATGGCGATTGGTGTGCATGAATTCAAACCGGCAGCCGATTTGGCTGCTGCCATTGGTGGAGATTCAGCCGCTTGGACGGTTAAAGCCGATGTTGATTTCATTGCCATTCGGCAACTATGGCGGGTTTTTATTCCCCAGAGGAATAATTACGGTCATGCATGAAGAGACATTAAGGCCGTTGAATCATTTTTTTTCAAATTCCAGAGCATTTGCGATGGAAATTCGACTAATTGACGCACCGATTGGTACCTTTCAGACCGATGATCAATTTAAGCGGTTTGAGATTATTTTTCCGGATAATATTGAGTTTATGTGGCAAAAAGTGATCACCGGCAATGCCCGAACAAGTGTTAGGAAGGCTGATAAGCAAGGAGTCAAGATTATATTTGATTATGTAAATGCATTAAATGTATTCCAATCGATTTATGAACGGCATGCATCTTTTCATGGGACTCCGATTCATCATTTAAGCTGGTTTAAAAATATGGCAAGCCGTTTTTGCGATGATATGGAAATCGTGCTTGCTCAATTCAACGGCCGTTTTGTCGGTGCGCAATTATATTTGTATCACCGGGATACAGCGATCCTTCATTCATCTGTTACTGATCCCGCTTATAATAATATACCTGTCACGGATAAAATGTTATGGAGCTCTTTTGAAAGAATCATGGGCAAACGTCATATTAAACGTTTTGATTTTGGACGGACCCGGCCCGATCCTGGTAAATTGTTCTTTAAGCGAAAATGGGGCGGAAAAGAGCGTCCGATTTATTATTCCTACCTGATAAAGGAAGGCCATACCATCCCGAAAATTTTGCCGGAAAATCCGGATCTTAAGCCGGCGATTCAGTTATGGCGGCGTTTACCCATGTCCATAACCCGACGGTTGGGTCCATGTTTGAGAATGCGAATTCCCACATGATAAGCCCGATACGAAACCACTGGTCGCAACTAAAGCCTGTGATTCAGGCTTTAGTTTCTATCTTCTGTCTGCTTTGGGTCATTTATATAATCCGTGGTATCGATTGGCAGGCGAGTCAGGCAGTATTTGTCAACATTTCTTATGTCCACTTTGTTGCCTGTTTGTTTGTTATGGGAGGGCTTTATGCCTCAAAAATGTGCCGTCTCATCGGCCTGGTAAATATTGTGGCTCCCGGGCGGTTAACATTAAAAGAATGGGTCGGTAAATATTTAAAAAGTATTGCCTTTGGTTCTCTCACGCCTGCCCGGATTGGAGATTTTTCCCGAATTTCAATGTTGGGATCAAAAAATATTCATCTTACTATCAGGAGTTATGTGGTTTTTTATGATAAATTTCAGGATTTATTATATATCCCATTAGTGATGTGCGTCACGGCACCCATTGTTAATAATAAACTGGGTGTACCCATAGGGTTGCTTATTACTTTGGGAGTATTCTTGCTGTTGGGATTTATAGGGGCCTCATATGGAATGGGCAGATTTTTAGGTATTAAAACGGTATTCTTCGGTTGGGGGATAACGATTGTCGGTTTATTATTGTTTGTCGCAGGTAACAGCCTGTTGTTCAAGTCAATCGATGTTGATTTAAATGTAATGGATATTGCTGCGGTGACGATAATCGTCGGAATTGTCGCTAACCTGCCGATCAGCCTGGGGGGAATCGGTTTACGCGAAGGTTCTTTTCTTTTTATTCTGAACCGTTGGGGGGTTGAGCCGTCATTGATACCGCCGGTCTTAATTCTTGAATTTGTATTGAATATTCTTTATCCTGTTTCATTGTATGCTCTCTGGAGGGGCTATTCTTATTTTTATCCCATCAAGATTTAAGAATTGCGTGTAAACTGAAAATATATGGTGGCCGATGTTTGCGAAAAAAAATCAGCCGATTATTTCGGGGAACAAAGCGGATTATTTGCTATAGGACAAACACTATCCCAATCACAGAATTTTGGGGGGCAATTTTCTTTTTATTGAAAATATAAGATTCTCCGCGTTCGTGTCGCCTTCGCTAAAAAGTAGGAAAATATAGTTAATAAGCCAAAAGTTATTTGAAAGGATTACATGGGTATGACATTTTCTATCCGGAATTATTTTCTACAGATTATATTTATCAGCTTATTTGTTTTTTCCACACTTTTTGTATACGCAAACTCCCTTCGTGCACCTTTTATTTTTGATGATTTTACCGCTATTATAAAAAACAATCCGAAACTTCAGATAAATGAACTGACCTTTTCAGCATTGAAAAATGTTACGGTCCATTCGAGCACCAAAAACCGGCCACTGGCAAGTATAACGCTGGCATTGAATCATTATTTCGGTGGTGCGGATACATTCGGATATCATGTTGTAAATACGGTCATTCATATTTTCACCGGTATCTGTTTGTTTTTTTTGATGATTAAAATCCTCGAACAGCCGGTTGGCGCCTATGGTGAGAATAATCCCCTCAGTGGAAATGGCCGGCGGATCGTTTGGATTGCTTTTTTAAGTACATTGATCTGGTTGATCCACCCGCTTCAGACAAACGCAGTGATCTATATTGTCCAGCGGATGACCAGTTTGTCGGCCCTGTTTTATATTCTTTCAATGCTTTTATATATTCACGGGCGAACTCTGATGAGACAGAGGCGCTTTGGAGCATCTGTTTGTTTTTTGTCGGGATGTTTATTTTCCGGTATATGTGCTGTCGCAAGCAAAGAAAACGCTGCAACATTGCCATTATTCATTTTTTTATTTGAATGGTTTTTTATGCAGGATTTACGGCCCATAAAGTTAAGGACTATGCTTGTCGGCGGTATCATATCAGTTGTAATTTTTTGGGGCATGGCTTTGTTTTTTCTCGGCGCTCATCCTGTTGACCGGATTCTTGCCGGATATGGCCATTGGGGATTCACGCTTCCCGAAAGAGTGATGACTGAATTTCGCGTGATCGCTTATTATGTAAGTCTTATATTTTTTCCCCATCCGGATCGATTGATGCTGGACTATGATTACCCCATATCACATTCCTTTATTGATCCAGGAACAACCGTCATATCGGTTTTAATGCTTTTGCTAGTTTTCTTCACCGCTGAATATTCGGCAAAAAAACGCCGGTTGTTGGCTTTTTGCTTACTCTGGTTTTTAGGGAATCTGATGATTGAATCCTCTGTCATCGGAATTGAAATTATATACGAACACCGGCTTTATCTGCCTTCTATGATGATTTTTCTTTTGCTGATTTATGAGGGTGATAAAATAATTTCGGCGAAGTGGGTGAAACAAACGATTGTTATGGCGATGGTGTTGACTTTGAGCCTCTGGACGTTTCAGCGCAACCAGACATGGGGTGATGGTGCTGTATTCTGGAAGGATAATGTTCGAAAAGCACCGCATGATGCCCGACCGCTCCAAAATATCGCCTACTCGATGCAGCAAAAAGAACTCCATGAAGAAGCGGTTTTATATTACAAAAAGTCCCTTGATCTTGAAGAAGACCCGGCGGCATTTTACAATATGGGTATTTTGTTAAGTAAAATCGGTTACCATCTGGAAGCGGTGATGGCGTTTAATAAAGTGGTTCAGTTAGATTATGATTCAACCGATATGTACGGTAAGCTGGCATATGAACTGACCATGATGGGAGAATTTAATGGGGCGCTGCAAAATTACCAGCGGGCTATTGAGGTTGATCCGGAAAACCAGAAAGCAAAGGACGACCTGAATGTATTATCCGCTTTTTTAAACCGGTGCCGCACGCCGAAGGCCTGCACTCAAGAACTGAGCCGGCAATATCCGGACAATCCTGAGTTGCGCTTTAAAATGGCATTCCAGTTTGAGGGAGAGCGAAAGATTAAAAAGGCGATTTCAGGTTACCAAGCGGTATTGTTTCTGATGCCGGAATCGGATCGCGAATTATACCTGATGACGTTGAATCACTTAGCCACCTGCTTTCTCATGATCGGTGACATTGACCAGGCCATACCGCTGTTTTTAAAAGGCGCCAGTTTATCTCCCGCGGATTATAAATTTCATTATCAGCTGGCGGCCCTTTATTCCTTTAAAGGTAATGCTGATGAAGCCTTTGCCTGGCTGGAAAAAGCGGTAGATAAGGGGTTCGATGCATTGAACCGGTTGGAAGCAGATACCCGTTTCAACAAAGTGCGGAATGAAGCGCGGTTTAAGAGATTGAAAGACAGGATTGGGACAGGTTCTAAATAAATTCAGGAGGGAAAGAATCCCGGCCTGCGAATTCGAAAACATGGGAGACGGTTCCTATGTCGCGCGTTTCTTAGGCGACAAAGATTGTGGCCGAAACGATGATCATGGTTTTTTTTAATAGCCTTTATTTGTATTGACTGTGAATTAAAGATCGACTTTTAAGTTCGACATATATATCATTAGCTTCCTGCCTTGAATCATCACTTTTATATTCCCATTCACGCATAGGGGCTTTTGATAAAACAAAGTCGGCGGGAAGGCTATTTCCATCAAGTGCAGCATAGCGTGCCAAAGCCCCCCATACAATCTCGGGCTTGTCGCACAATTCTTCATATTCAACAAAGATAATATTTGAATTTTTATCTCGAGTTTCATCTAATATGAAACGATAAACATTGATCCATTGATCCAGCCAGTAACCTTGTCTATCGGGCGTCCTGGCGGATGGCCTGTTGCTTACATCAAAAAAACGATGATCACTGCCAAATTCATGATGAACGAGCCACTTCATATAACTTTTAGTG
>JAQIBZ010000291.1 GCA_027858815.1 Desulfobacteraceae bacterium | reverse complement strand
GAATCCGGCACCCATGAATCGCTTGTTGCATCAAACAATTATTATGCTAATTCATATGCTATCCAACGCGCTGAACAAATAGAATAGTAAGCATTCACAGGGCACCGCATCTGCTTTGTTGCCGAGCACTTGAAGTACAAACGTACGTCTATGCACTCGGCGCCTCACATCTGCGGCACCCTGTGAATGCTTACAGTTCATTGGTTAAAAAAGCATCATCAGTTTTATCCCTGTGAACGGTTATATAAAAGAAATAATCAACAAAATGACCGAATTAAACAAAAACATATTTGAAGAAAAAAAGCTCGGAAAAGCCCGGGATTTCAGCCTGCTGAAAAAGCTGTATCCCTATGTAAAGCCCTATCGGGTTTTATTTACCTGCACATTTATCCTCATCATTTTCATTACTTGCCTGGAGCTGGTTGTACCCTATATCACAAAGGTTGTTATTGACCGGTACATTGTGCCGGAAACCTCAATGCAGACAAACAATGACAAGCCCCGGAAGAGATCCCTGAGCTGTGACCTGTCCGATCCGGAAGTCAGAAAGATAGCCGCTGCCTATCCGGATCTATTTCAAATAAACAAAAACGCAGCCGTCATTGCTTATGAAAAATTACCAAGCCTGCCGCAAAAGACCATTTTAAAACTCCGTAAAAATGATTTAACCGGCGTAACTTACGCGGCACTCTGGCTCCTTGTCATTGTGATCATCAGTTTCTTTTTAAATTTTATCAAAGTGATCCTCATGGAGGTTGCCGGCCAGAAAATGATGCATGACCTCAGGATCAAGCTGTATTCCCATATCCAGGGGCTGTCGATTCATTTTTTTACAAAAAACCCGGTGGGCAGGCTTGTCACCCGTGTGACCAATGACACCCAGAACATGCACGAAATGTTCACATCTGTGCTGGTTTTCGTCATAAAAGATTTTTTTATGCTCATCGGCATTACGGTGGTCCTGTTTTCAATTGACTGGCAGCTGTCGCTCATTGTTTATACGGTTTTCCCTTTTGTTTTTTATGCATCATATAAGTTTTCCCGCTCCGCTCGTCATGCATTCCGGACCCTTCGCGTCAAAGTAGCGGAAATCAATTCCAAATTTTCCGAAACCATCGGAGGAATGCAGGTTATTCAACTTTTTGCCCAGGAAGATGCCAATTATAAAAAATTTAAAAAAATCAACGATGAAAACTTTCAGGCCGGTATGCAGCAGATCACGGTTTTTGCATTGTTCATGCCGTTAATCGAAACAATGAGTTCCGTGGCACTGGCCATTGTTATTTTTTATGGCGGGGAAAGTATTATTGCGCAACGAATTTCACTGGGTACCCTGGTGGTGTTCATTTCTTATATTAAAATGTTTTTCCGGCCGATCAGAGATATTGCTGAAAAATACAATATTACGCTCAATGCTTTGTCATCTGCGGAAAGATTATTTCTGATTTTAGAAGATACGGACATTTTGCCTGAAGCAGATGCAAACCGCCTGGTTGCCATCCCGGCCAAATTAAATACCCTTTCATTTAACCATGTGATGTTTTCATATATAAAGGATGAAATTGTATTAGACGATGTCTCGTTTGACATCCGCTCCGGTGAAACGATTGCTATTGTGGGCCCGACCGGCGCCGGAAAAACATCTGTAGTCAACCTGATCACACGGTTTTATGATCCGGACGCAGGCTCCGTCATGGTCAATGGATCGGATATCCGGCTGTTTAAAACTTCCGATTTAAGATCAAAAATCGCTGTTGTTACACAGGATCCGTATATATTTTCAGGCAGCCTCAGAGACAACATCTTTACTCAAAAAAAACAAATGAGTGACCAACAGATCAATGATATTTTGGAAATTTCCTATTGTAACAGTTTTATCAATAAACTGCCCGATGGCCTTGATTCGGAAATGACTGAAAGTGGTGCGTCCCTGTCAAGCGGTGAACGGCAGTTAATCTCCATTGCCCGGGCACTGGCGCACGACCCGGATTTGATTATTTTTGATGAAGCCACATCATATGTGGATTCGGAAACAGAAAAAAAAATATCTGATGCCTTGTCCAATTTAATGAAAAACAGAACCGCCATCATCATTGCCCATCGCCTGAGTACCGCTCAGAATGCCGACCGGATCATGGTTATTCACAGCGGGAAAATTATTGAAACAGGCTCGCATAAACAATTGATCAAACAAAAGGGCTTTTATTACCGCTTAAATCAGCTACAGGGTTAGCTCAAAAATATTATTTCCTGAATTTTTACCGATTATTTAATAGAAGTGAGCATAAACACATATTGCGCTTGTCAAACGCAATTTTACATGTTATTAGTGTTATTTTAAAAAATTTAAAGTTGTAACTACTCAATAATATTAAAACTTAATGTATTAACCTTTAAAATTAGGAGACGAAAAAAAATGGCTTTTGATGCAGTTAATATGGCAGATTGGCAGATTTCTGAAGAAGCGGAAAAAAATATGCCCATGCCGGAAGAATGGAAAGAAAAATTAGGCCTTGCAGACAATGAAATGCTTGCAATGGGCCGTCTGTCCAAAATCGACTTCCTGAAAGTTATCGACCGTTTGAAGGACAAACCGGACGGAAAATACATTGAAGTAACCGCGATTACCCCGACCCCATTGGGCGAAGGCAAAAGCACAACTTCACTGGGTTTGATGGAAGGTCTCGGCATGCGCGGTAAAAAAGTCGGTGGTGCGCTACGTCAGCCTTCCGGCGGACCGACAATGAACGTTAAAGGTACGGCAGCTGGCGGAGGAAACTCCCTGCTGATCCCCATGACCGAGTTCTCTCTGGGTCTGACCGGCGACATCAATGACATCATGAACGCCCATAACCTGGGTATGGTGGCAATGACTTCCCGTATGCAGCATGAAAGAAACTATAATGATGAGCAGCTTGCCCGACTGACCAACATGCGTCGTCTGGACATCGACCCCACCCGCGTTGAAATGGGATGGATCATCGATTTCTGTGCACAGTCCCTGCGTAACATCATTATCGGTATGGGCGGTCGGTTTGACGGTTATACCATGCAGTCCAAATTCGGTATTGCAGTAGGTTCCGAGCTGATGGCGATTCTCGCTGTTGCTACTGACCTGGCTGACTTAAAAGAACGTATCAACAACATTACCGTTGCTTTCTCCAAAGATGGCAAACCGGTTACCTGTGGTGATCTTGAAGTTGGCAACGCAATGTCCGCTTTCATGAGAAACACCATTAACCCGACCCTGATGAGCTCTGCCGAATATCAGCCCTGCCTGGTTCACGCTGGCCCGTTCGCCAATATCGCTGTTGGCCAGTCATCCATTATTGCTGACCGTGTGGGTCTCAAGCTTTGGGATTATCATGTCACAGAATCCGGATTTGCTGCTGATATCGGTTTTGAAAAATTCTGGAACGTAAAATGCCGCTTCTCCGGTCTGAAACCACATGTCTCCGTTCTGACCACCACCATCCGCGCGCTTAAAATGCATGGTGGCGGACCCAAGGTTGTTGCAGGTAAAGCTTTAGATGAAGCCTACACCAAAGAAAACCTCGGCCTGGTGGAAAAGGGTATTGAAAACATGGTGCACATGATCGGTGTTATCCGGAAATCCGGCATTAACCCGGTGGTCTGCATCAACCGTTTTTACACAGATACGGATGCAGAATGCGCCATCGTCAAAAAAGCAGCTGAAGCAGCCGGTGCCCGTTGTGCAGAATCCAAACACTGGGAAAAGGGCGGCGAAGGTGCTCTTGAATTTGCCGATGCCGTTATCGAAGCCTGTGAAGAAGAAAACGATTTCAAATTCCTGTATCCCCTGGAAATGAAATTGAGAGACCGTGTTGCAACAATCGCCAAAGAAGTTTACGGCGCTGACGGCGTTTCCTGGTCTCCGGAAGCAGAAGCAAAAGCCAAAATGCTTGAAGAAGATCCCAAGTATGCTGACTTTGCAACCATGATGGTAAAAACCCACCTGAGCCTGTCCCACGATCCGACAATCAAAGGTGTTCCCAAGGGCTGGACCCTTCCCATCCGAGACATTCTGATTTACTCCGGCGCTAAGTTCCTCTGCCCCTGCGCAGGAACCATCAGCCTGATGCCTGGAACCGGTTCTAACCCGGCTTTCAGAAGAATCGATGTTGATCCGACAAACGGTAAAGTTTCCGGTCTGTTCTAAAAAATTCTTTTTTGAATTTTTGATCAACTGATAAAATTAAAGCCCGGTGGATA
>JAQIBZ010000192.1 GCA_027858815.1 Desulfobacteraceae bacterium | reverse complement strand
GCCATCCGGATCCAACCCTGACGGGACAGGATTACGGTGATCGGTTCGACCGGCCCCCTGTCAATGGCAGCAATAACCTTAGCCTCTTCACGTACCACGATCTTTGTTCGGCGAGGGTTTCCAAAAGCTTTGGCATCAGCCTGGAGCTCTTTTCTAACAAGTGTTTTGAGCCGGGTTTCCGAATTTAAAATCTTTTCAATCCCGATGCGTTCTTCTTCCAGCGCAGCGTGTTCGGACCTGATCTTGGCCTCTTCCAGTTTAGCCAGATTTCGTAATCTTAAGGACAAAATGGCTTCAGCCTGAATATCGGAAAGACTGAATTCTGCTATCAGTAAGGGCTTTGGTTCATCGTTTTGACGAATAATCTGAATCACCCGGTCCAGATTCAGATAGGCGATCAACAGGCCTTCTAAAATATGCAAGCGGTCCAATACCTGTGCCAGACGATGGGAAAGCCGGCTCCGGACCGTTTCAATGCGGAAACTCAGCCATTCGGAGAGCAGCTCAACGAGCCCCTTGACCCTGGGTTTTCTGTCGAGACCGATCATATTGAGGTTCACGCGGCACGTGCGCTCAAGATCCGTTGCGGCAAACAGATGCAGCATCAGCGCTTCGCGGTCCACACGGTTGGAAGTGAGCGTAATGACAATCCGAACCGGGTCCTCGTGATCAGATTCATCCCGGATATCGGTCACCATAGGCAGTTTTTTAGCTTCCATCTGGGCAGCAATCTGCTCGATTATCTTTGCCGGCGACACCTGGTGAGGCATTTCAGATATAACGATGTCTCCGTTTTCAGTATTCCAAAGAGCACGCAGCCGGATGGTGCCATGTCCGGTCCGGTAGATCTCCACAATATCTTTTCGTGAAGAAATAATTTCCGCACCTCCCGGATAATCCGGGCATTGAACATATTCGCACAATTCTTCGAGCGATGCTGTCGGTTTGTTCAGCAGATGAATACAGGCATCCACCACCTCGTTAATATTATGCGGCGGGATGTCGGTAGCCATGCCCACGGCAATTCCCATGGTTCCGTTTAAGATAATATTCGGCAGCCTTGCCGGTAAAGTGCCCGGCTCTTTGAGTGTGCCGTCAAAATTAGGCACCCATTCCACCGTGCCCATGTTCACCTCAGAGAGAAATATCTCGGCAAATGCAGACAGCTTGCCTTCAGTATAGCGCATGGCGGCAAAAGATTTGGGGTCATCAACGCATCCCCAGTTGCCCTGCCCGTCTACTAAAGGATACCGGTATGAAAACGGCTGGGCCATCAGCACCATGGCCTCATAACAAGCGGAGTCCCCATGCGGATGAAATTTGCCAAGTACATCACCAACGGTACGGGCGGATTTTTTATATTTTGCCGTACTCTTAAGTCCCAGCTCGGACATGGCATACAAAACCCGGCGCTGAACAGGTTTCAAACCGTCACCGATAAACGGCAACGCCCGGTTCATAATCACGGACATGGCATAATTGAGGTAGGCTTTTTCAGAGTATTCATGGATCAACATCACTTCAGATCCGTTTTGTTCATTTTGATCATTTGCACTCATATGTCCACCAGGTTTCCTTTTTCTTCAAGCCACTTTTTGCGGGCACCAGCGTTCTTTTTGCCCAGCATCATATTCATTACGGCATACAGGGCTTCCGTGTTCTCCTCATCAATGGTCAGTTTGGCCAGCCGGCGGGTATCCGGGTCCATAGTGCTCTCGCGCAACTGTCCCGGATTCATTTCCCCCAGCCCTTTGAATCGTTGAACATTGGGTTTTTGTCTCTTTTTTTCAGCTTTTTTCATGATGCTGTCTTTTTCGATTTCATCTAAGGCATAATAGACCTGCTTGCCAATATCAATGCGATAGAGGGGCGGCAGAGCCACATACACGTAACCGGCTGTTACCAGCGGTTTGAAGTGTTTAAGAAAAAGTGCGCATAAGAGGGTGGCAATGTGGAGACCGTCAGAATCCGCATCGGTCATGATAATGTTTTTTCCGTAACGGAGACCGCTGATATCAGACGAGCCGGGATCAACCCCGATGGCAACGGCGATATCGTGAACTTCTTTTGAGGATAAAATTGATTCGGATTCTATCTCCCAGGTATTTAAAATTTTTCCGCGCAGCGGCAGAATAGCCTGGGTATTCCGGTTTCTGGCCTGCTTGGCAGATCCGCCGGCAGAATCGCCCTCCACCAGAAAAAGTTCACATTGCTCAAATTCCTGGCTGATGCAGTCGGACAATTTCCCCGGCAGCGTGGGGCCGCTGGTGGCCTTCTTACGCACCACCTTCTTATCCAACTTGATACGCCGACGGGCCGAGTCAATGGCAATTTCGGCAATCTGCTCTCCGATTTCCGGATGGTTGTTCAGCCAGAAGGTAAAGGCGTCCTTGACCGTTGACGCAACAAACGATGCGCACTGACGAGATGAGAGCCGTTCCTTGGTCTGTCCGGAAAATCGGGGTTCCATCATTTTCACCGACAGGACGTAAGAACATTTTTCCCATACATCATCCGGGGACAGCTTGATCCCTCTTGGCAACAGCTTGCGCAGGTCACAAAAATCCCGAAGCGCGGTCAAAAGCCCCTGCCTGAAACCATTGACATGAGTACCGCCCAGCGGCGTTGGGATCAGATTGACATAGCTTTCGCAGACCGCCTCCCCCCCATTGGACAACCAGACCAAAGACCACGAAACCTGCTCATCCTGGCCTTCGAATTTGCCCCCAAAAGGGGTTTCCGGTACCGTTTCATAACCGTCAAGGCTTTGGACGAGGTATTCGTCAAGCCCGGTCTTATATTGCCAGATCTTGGTTTCATGGGATATTTTATCTTCAAACTTCACCATCAGCCCCGGGCAAAGGACCGCCTTGGCCTTCAGATTATGTCTCAGCTTGGAAATTGAATAGGTTATGATATCAAAATACTGTGGATCGGGCCAGAACCTGATTTTAGTGCCGGTTCGCCGTTGGCCGACACTTCCGGTCATTTCCAGATCCCGCACCTTGTTTCCGCCCTCAAAACCAATTTCGTATTGCTGTCCATCCCGATAGATTTCGATTTCAAGCCGTTTTGAAAGCGCGTTGACCACCGATACGCCCACGCCGTGCAAACCGCCGGAAAACTGATAATCCTTATTTGAGAATTTAGCACCCGCGTGCAGCCGGGTCATAATGACCTCGACCCCTGAAATCTTTTCTGTGGGGTGCATATCCACCGGCATTCCGCGCCCGTTGTCTGCGACCTGAATCGAGCCGTCTTCAAACAGGACCACATCAATACGGGTGGCATAACCTGAAATGGCCTCATCCGTGCTGTTGTCAATAACTTCCTGAGCCAGATGGTTCGGCCGCTGGGTGTCCGTATACATTCCCGGGCGGCGCCTTACCGGATCAAGGCCTTCTAAAACCTCTACGGATGCGGCGTTATATTGTAAATTCTTTACCTGACCGTTTTTGAATAATTGTCCGTTATTTGTCAATTTTTTCACCTATATGGAAGATCAGATCTTTATTACTGCGGCAAAAATATTCTATCATCAAATTAATCTATAACTATTTGTTTTTCAGGGGGTTGCCTTACAATCAGATTTATGAAATCTGGTCATAAGAATTCAGCTGAAATGATTGGATCACATATCAGCAAAGGACATAAACCATATCAACATGAAACTCAATCTGAACTTTGATGTAATCGAAAATTTTCCGGCTTATTTATTCTGATAATCGTTTCTGCCTGTCAACTATCCTTGATAACGTCGCACGGTAAATTTGTTCTATTCAATTTGACTGGCGGGCACGGTGGCCCGCCCTACGGCAACACGCATCGTAGGGTCGGCCACCGTGCCGACCGTCAATGCGTCAGTAGGGTCGGCCACC
>JAQIBZ010000187.1 GCA_027858815.1 Desulfobacteraceae bacterium | reverse complement strand
TCGGTCAACCTTACCCCTTGATAAATATTCAAATCCCCTCTTATTTCGAATTGACGGGTAAAAATTACGACTTTCTGTTTTCCGGCATCTTCATCCATGATTGCCTCCTCATTTTTTTAAACAGCAAGAACCATACAGACCGGTCCAGGTATTGGCATTATTCGTGAATCACCATAATTAAATAATTCACAAGACATTACCAGACGGCATTACGTATATCCGAATTATTAAACCCTACATCATGCAGGTCAACACTTCAATCGTTAATACCCTGTATCTTATAAATTCGGTTCAAAAACGTATACTCACCTGATCAATATAAAAAAGTAATTACTTAATATCGAAAAGCATTTAAAAAAAACTTGACAATACTTGAACTCAATTCTAAAGTTGAATCATATTTTATTTATGAATTAAATTAATATTCCAATTCTGATTTTGAAATATTTAATCTTAAAAAAACATAAATTAGTATTTTTCATATTTTTAAATAATTGATTTTACAGGAGACAGTGATGGATTTTGCATTCACCAAAGAACAACTGATGTTCAAAAAAGAGATTATCCGATTTGACAAAAAAGAAATTGTACCAAGAGTTCAGGAGCATGATTTAAAAAAACACTTTGATTTTGAAGCTTTCAGGAAACTTGGAGAATTCGGCATCCTGGGACTGCATTTTCCGGAAGAATACGGCGGAAGCGGTGCGGATGTCATTACAACCGTCATGGCCGGTGAGGCGCTGGGAGAAGCCGGTGTGGACGGCGGCCTGACCCTTGCTTACGGCGCCCATACATTCCTGTGCGCAGACACCATTTTTTCTCATGGTACTGAAGATCAGCGGAAAAAATATATCCCAAAACTGGCCAGTGGCGAATGGATCGGCTGCATGGGCCTGACTGAACCGAATGCCGGCTCAGACGTTGCTTCCATGTCCGCTACGGCTGAAAAAAAAGGCGACAAATATGTCTTAAACGGCAGTAAAATCTTTATCACCAACGGGCCGATTGCTGATGTATCCGTTATATACGCCAAAACGGATCCAGCACAGAAACATATGGGGATTTCGGCGTTTATCGTTGATAAAGACACCAAAGGATTCTCCTCCGGGCCCAACCTGATTAAAATGGGTGTCAGTACTTCCCAGACCTCCGAACTCTTCTTCAACAATTGTGAGATACCGGCAGAGAATCTTCTCGGACAAGAAGGGGAAGGCTTTAACATGTCGCTCCAGACAGTTGAATGGGACCGAAGTGCCTTACTCGCCCCCTTTGTCGGTGCCTCGACCTATATGCTCAACCGATGTGTGGATTATGCAAAAAATCGGGAACAATTCGGCAGAAAAATCGGAAAATTCCAGGCCATGAAACAAAAAATCGCCAACATCCGGATGTTCGGTGAAGCCGCACGAAGCCTGGTATACCGCATTGCCTGGTGTAAGAACCAGGGCAAGCCCATGAATCATCTGGAAGCAGCTGTGGCAAAACTTTTTGTCGGTGACTGGAGTTTAGGGCCGGCCAATGACGCGGTCGTTCTTTTCGGCGGCTATGGGTACTGCCACGAATATGACATGGAACGAATCTTTCGTGACAGCCGGCTGGCACCCATCGGCGGCGGAACATCGGACATTCAGAAGATGATTATCTCCAAATTAATGTAAACCTGAGGAGAAAATAAATGAACTATGATTTTAGCGATAAAGAATTTAACCTTTTTGTCGAAATACATACATTGATCAGTGAGTTTGCCAAAGAAAACAAGCTGGAAAGCAACGATGCCAATCTGACAAATGAAAATATCCGCCAGGCGCTGGCCATTCTCAGCCAAACACCCTATTTAAAATTGGGCGTTGAACAGACAGAAGATTTCAATGGCATGCTTACCCTTATGGGGGCAATGGAAGTCATTGCCGGCGCATGTCCTTCCCTTTACTTATCTATTGAGACCAGCACCCGGATTTTCGGTCGCATTCTGAGCAATTGGGCAAATGAGACTCAAAAAGAAAACCTGCTTGCCTTGCTGCTAAATGGCCAGATTATCGGTGCGTTCGGATTATCATAAGAGTCCATGAATTTTGACAATGATCCGTTGCAGACCAATGCTGTTGCTGACGGAGACAATGTTAAGATTAACGGTCACAAACAGTATGTGATCAACGGCCCTATTGCAGACTGGTTTGCTGTTGCCGGTATGATGGACGAGAAAAACGTTATTTGCCTGGTTAAAAAAGGAACTCCCGGATTAAGCATCGGAGAGAAAACTGCCACCATGGGCTATGGAGGCGTTGCCATTTCAGGAATCACACTCAATGACTGCACAATTCCTGCCACGCAGGTGATCTGCCCGAAAAATGAAAAAGAAATGTTAAATATGCTCCGGCTTTGGGAAAACCAGGTGCTTATCGGAGCGAGTTTAGGGTTGATGAAAACCACGTTTGAATCTGCAAAAAATTATTCCAAACAACACAAAACCGGCGGAAAACCGATTATTGCCTACCAGGAAGTCGGTTTTAAACTGTCCGACATGCTGACCCTGTTTCAGACCTCACAACTCTTTGCTTATCGGGCTGCATGGACAGAAGTTGCCGCACCAAAAGACGTTGAGTCCTTAACACTTTGCGCCAAGGTTTTCTGCACTGAAGCAGCTGAACAGGTTTCTGCAAAAGCAATGAACATTCTGGGCGGTTCAGGATTTATTTCCGGTAATCCTGTGGAACAGGCATTCCGGTGTTCAAAGTATGGCATGATTGCCGGCACTTCAACGGAAATATCTCGGGTAAAAATCGGCGATAATGCCCTGGGTACGATGAAATAGAAAGGAATACGATGCCCGCAAAAAAATTAAAAGATGGAAAATTATCGCCATCAGCACTTCGACGGCAGAGGGAAAGAGAACACCGGTACCAGACCATACTGGCGGCAGCAGAAAAACTCTTTGCCAAAGAAGGGTATCACAAATCCAGCATGGAACAGATTGCAAATGCGTCAGAAGTGTCTGTTGGTGCGGTGTATTTTTATTTCAAAAACAAAGATGACCTCATCATCCAGCTCATGGACGAAATGGGTTATGTACTCCGCAGCACACTGGGCAAGGCGTTTATAAAACACGGTGCCACCATGGAAGGATTTAAACAGGCGGGTTATGCCTTTTTCGAAGACTTTTGTGTGAATTATCCGGAAAAGTGCGCAATCATCTTCCGGGAATCCGTCGGGAAAAGCACCCATGTTGAACAGCATAGAAAAGAGCTCTTTGATAAATGCACCGGTGATGTCCGCAAAGCATTAATGATGGTTTGCGAAAATCAGGGACTTACTTTCAAAGGTAAATATTCAGCAGAAGTAATTGCAGTCAGCATTATGGGGATTTACGAACGCGTCGCTTATCAGTACCTGTTCTGGCAGGATAATACACACGATATAAAACTTATCGGAAAAGACGCCGTGGCGTTTCTTCTCGGCGGCGTCAACAACTTGCTGAATGAGGCCGCATGCACTTAAAAGGCGCTCTACATACCCATACAACCTGTTCGGACGGCGACCTGAGCATCAGTGAAGTTGTTCGCAGATATTCAGGTCTGGGATTTGATTTTATTGCACTGACCGACCATGACTTCCTGCTGCGGCCGGACGCATACAAATCTGTCATGAATATGCAAACCGACTTAATCATTTTTACCGGTGTGGAACTGACGGTTTTTGAAAAAGGATATGTGCATGTCAACCAGATCAATGGGGATAAGGATGTGCTTCACATTTTCAATCACCCCTCGGAACTGGATCTGTCCATGCATAAAGCCATTGATCGTATTATGACGGTTGCTGAAAAGCTCCCAATTGATGCCATCGAAGTGACTTCCAAAGGATTCCGGTCTCCGGAATTTGAAATCCCTGAGATCCCTTTTCAGAAAGTCGCCACAGATGACTCCCATACCTGGATCGGATGCGGAAGGGCATGGATTGAAATGGACTGCATGCGGGATAAAGATAAAATCATTGCCGCAATCCGCAACGGCGATTTCTGGAATTGTTATACGGAAACACACCATACGTTTTAATTTAATATATTTACAGCCAATTCTAAAAAGGGAGGGGCAACAAAATGGCGAAAAAAGTTGGTATTTGTGCGGTTGCGCAAACAACATTTGAGCGCGACAAAAAAGACATTCGATTTCAGGGCATGGCCTTAGACGTTCTGGAAGCACTCCGTGAACAAGTGGATGTTACATTTTCACGGCATGTGAAAGGAGCTACCGGCGTTGATATGACCATCAGCGTATCAGATGATATATTTGACGCCCGAACCATCTCGGACAATGCAATGACAGATGTACTCGGTGCCCACTTCGGCTGTGAAGAAAAGGTTGCCCAGGAAGGCATCCAGGCATTGTATTACGGTCTGGCCGCCATTGCTTCCGGCCATAACGATATTGTCCTGCTCATGGGCCATTGCAAAGAATCTCAGGGGCAAAGCCGAAACATGGTGACCCACGTGGCCTTTGACCCGTTTTTTACCCGCCCTGTGGGCCTTGATTTTTGTGCGACTGCCGGACTGCAGGCTCAGGCGTATGCTGACAAATCGGGAATCACAGATGAACAACTGGCAAAGATCGTTGTAAGAGCCCGCGAAAACGCATCCAAAAATCCGTATACACCGGATATTGGAAAAGTATCTGCAGAAGAGGTCATGGCATCTTCCATGCTGACTGATCCCATTCGCGAACTTCATGCGTATCCGGTGTCGGACGGCGCAGTGGGTATGATTCTCGCTACTGAGGATGTGGCAAGAAAAATATGTGACAACCCCATCTGGATTACCGGTGTCGGAAATTGCATGGACAGCTTCTTTTTAGGCGACCGGGACCTGACTTCCAATTTCGCACTGAAAAAAGCCTGCGAACGCGCTTACAAGCGGGCCGGCATCACTGATCCCAAATCCGCGTTTGATGTCATTGAATTGTCTGACCAGTATGCATACCAGCTCCCCATGTGGGCGGAAGGCATCGGTATCTGCGATGAAGGTAAAGGCGCAGACTGGCTGGATGCAGATGGCCCGGTCAAACAAAATGTTAATACATCCGGTGGTATGCTTGCCGGCAATCCGTTAATTCTCGGCGGATTGGTCCGTGCGGCGGAAGCAGCTTTCCAGCTGCGCGGAGAATGCGGAGACAGGCAGGTAGAAAATGCAAAAACGGCCATTGCCCATGGCGTTATGGGACCGGCAGGACAATTTCATTCAGTCATCACATTGGCAAGGGATTAGGAGGCAAGCATGAAAAAAAATAGAAATGTCGGCATCATCGGGGTTGGGCAATCCGTTTTTTCAAGTCACAGAGAAGAAGTCAACCAGCCTGAAATGATCCATGAAGCGGTTGTGGAGGCATTAGAGCATGCCGGGATGACCATTGATGACGTTGACTGCGTTGTTCACGGAAATATGGAACTTTTTGAAATGGTTCACCAGCCGGATCTCTGGCACACACTGGGCAGCGGGGCATTTGGCAAGGAAAGTGTCCGCGTGACCACCGGCGGCACCACCGGCGCAACCCTTTGCGCCACTGCTGATTACCTGGTGTCATCCGGACTCCATGACGTTGTGATTGCCATTGGATTTGAAAAACTCCAGGAAGGTCACACCACCGGCGGGATCACCAATATGGCGGATCCGTTGTGGGCAAGACAGCTTCAGACCGGCGCTTTGACCGGCATGACAGCCGCAGATGTGATCAATGAATTCGGAGAAGAACGGGCCAAAAAAGCGGCCATGAAATACCGGATTATCATGGACAAGCATGCCATGAAAAATAAAAAAGCACATCGCCGTTTAGGTTTAAAGTTTGACCAGGCAGATGACCTTATGGTCAATTCCCCGGCGCTGGTCGGAGAACTGCGGATGATTCATATGTGCTCTCAAAGTGACGGCGCCTGTGCCATGATTTTTGCGTCCGAGGAAAAAGCCAAACAATTCTGCAAACAACCCGCATGGATCAAAGACCATATTACGGTCCACCGTGAAGAAAGCTTCTGCATGTTCGGGGATGAACCCATTGTTTATTCCCACAGGTACGCAGCCGAGAAATTGTATGAACGCAATGAAATAAAAGATCCGCGCAATGAAATCGATATGTTTGAAATGTATGACCCCTCTTCCTGGTGGGGACTGGACTGGCTCAGACAATTCTTGCTGATAGATGATGACGAACATCTCCGGATGGTTGAAAACGATGACATTACAATGGACGGGGATTTTCCAATCAATCCGTCCGGCGGCGTCACAGCATCCAACCCCATCGGCGCGACTGCCATGGTCCGGGTGGCTGAAGCAGCGCTTCAGATTATGGGAGATGCGGGCGAGCATCAGGTTAAAAAAGACGTTAACCAGGCCCTGGCTTCCGGATTCGGCGGAACCATGTGGACGGTTCTGTTTCTGCTGACCAAGGAAGTTCCCTGGTAACATATTAAAAATAAGGAGGCTGAAATGAATTTAGGCAAATACATCGATGATGCCGTTAAAAAATATAAAGATCTTCCGTATATGCAGTTTTATGACAAAACATATACTTATGGAGATATCGACAGAAAAATTAACATTCTTGCCAATGCTTTAAAAAA
>JAQIBZ010000082.1 GCA_027858815.1 Desulfobacteraceae bacterium | reverse complement strand
GCGGGCACGGTGGCCCGCCCTACGGCAACACGCATCGTAGGGTCGGCCACCGTGCCGACCGTCAATGCGTCAACAGGCCCATGGTTAATGGGCTTTGCGGTCAGAACAAATTTACCCTGGGGCTGAGATTCAATTCCTTGACAATATGCGCATATACATTGGGTTAGAGAGATTCTTTTTGCTTATTATATAAAATAAAGGTATCGTTAAAAAGAAGATTTAACCTTACATGGAGACTTTAGGAAAAATGCCAGCAACAATACTTGAGCACATCAAAGGCAGTGACGTTTCAAAATTTTTGAAAAGCAAAATTGATCCGGATAAAATTTATACCGTGATCCTTGAACCTGAAGACATGGCACCTGAAGAAAAAATCAGAGAAGAGCTAATAAGAGCGGTTGAGCAAAGCGGGCAATCAATCAAAGACGGTTTGGGTAAAGTCCACAATTCACTTGAAGAACTATTTGAGCACCTTGATAATATTTAATGAGCCGCTACCGTTATCAGACATCACCGGAATTTGAAGAGGATTACAAAAAAAACCGTAAGAATTTTAAGCTTATTAAGCGTTTCAAGAACAAGCTTATTGAGATATCCAAAAACCCACACCATTATAACCCCCTCCGCAATATCTTAAAAAATCATCGCAGAACTCATATAGGTAGCTTTGTTTTGATTTTTGAAGTTAATGAAAATGAAAAATTAATCACTCTTCATTCATTAAAACATCATGACAAATCTTATAATCAGTAATTGAAATTTCCAAATCAATAAACCAACGTTGTTGACAAATTGTATAAACGCATTGGGTTTATTGATTTTTTTAACTGTCGTTTTCTTTTTCTAAAAAATATGACAAAATCTCAATCATTCTTCACCAACAACCGGAAGCACACAGATTATAAATGGCGTGAGGTCAAACTTGATTAGTGCTCGTGCCAGTCAAGATGCTCAAAAAAAACCGGCAGGAGCTGGAAGTCGCAATGACCAATGCCAATCTTGCCCGTGAAGTTGTTTTTGAGCTCTTTCAGGATTTGGGGCACGGTGGTGGCCGACCCTACGAGGAGTGTTGCCGTAGGGCGGGCCACCGTGCCCGCCAGTCAAATTGAATAGAACAAATTTACCGTGATTTTGTTTTAATTCGGTTTGACTTTCTTTTGCCTTGTTGTTAAAGGAAACATGACTTAGGCATATTTTTTTCAACCGTAGTTCCAACCTTTTTTTAATATTTCAAGGTAAAAATGAGAAAATCAACAACAACGGAATACGTTGGAAAAAGCGTTATTAGAAAGATATTACAAACAACAGTATAATGAGGTAAACGTTGCCCGTCAGCCTCCGGAGCTGAAGATCGCGGGTTCGAATCCTGCCGGGCGTACCATTTTTTCAATCCCCCAGCCTATTTCGATCAAAGATATGCAACTTTCATGGGGCAGATTTCATATATCATATATCGCAGAGTTGTCTGGTTTAAAAACCTGTTTATCCGAGCATATTAGATAAATGCTCTTTTTTTATAATTAAATTAACTTTTCAGGAGATTGCAAACATGGCCGTTAGTCAGGAATTGCTGGACATTCTGGTCTGCCCGAAATGTAAAGGGAAAATATACCTTAATGATTCACATGACGGGCTGATTTGCGATGCCTGCCAGTTAATTTATGAAATAAGAGATGACATTCCGGTGATGCTGATAGATGAAGCAAAACCGATCCAAAAATAGTTAAGCAAGCTTTCAACACAGGCATATCCCCTCTGATGAGTCACCCCACTGCACCGCAGGCCGCCAAACTGGTTATTGGTGTTTTTACAAATGATCAGCAATTGTTTGATCCTGTTTTAGAACGCCTGACAGAACTGTTCGGCGATATCGACCTGATGAGTCCCTGGATACCGTTTGACTATACCAGTTACTATGAACGGGAGATGGGTCCCGGCCTGATGCGCCGAATGACAGCGTTTAAAACGTTGATTGATCAAAGCAGCCTGTCAGCAATCAAGCTGAAAACCAATGCCATTGAACGCGATTTATCCAAAAGCGAAAACCGAAATATAAATATTGATCCCGGGTATATGCTGCGGGAACGGTTTGTGCTGGCTACAGGAAAAAATTTTGCTCATCGGATCTATATTGGCGATCACATATATGCGGACCTGACCCTTATATTCTCTAAAGGTGTGTTTCAGTCACTGCCATGGACCTATCCGGATTACAAAGCGATTGACGTTCAGTCTTTTCTTTACCGGGTAAGGAATAAATTTATTCAAGATATTACAAAAACGGATTTTTAATTATGATAAAAAGCATGACCGCATACGCCGGATCTGACGTATCCACAGACACCCTGAAAGTAAGTATTGAAATAAGAGGCTACAACAGCCGGCATTTGGATGTCGCCTTAAAGCTCTATCACAGATACTCTGTTCTTGAAGAAAAAATTCGAAAAGTGATTTCAGAAAAAATCACCCGGGGACGTGTCGAATTACGTATCAACATTACCGAATCGATTGAAAATGCAGAAGTTTTTACTATTAATGAGCCCATGGCAAACGCCTATCACAAGATACTGGTTCAGCTGAAAAATAAATACCAATTAGAAGATGAGATTCCCCTGACACTGCTTTCCGGTAAAAATGGTATTATTGAAACTGCCGACTCGGAAATCAATTCTGACGAGCTATGGGAAGTCATCGGAAAAAGCCTTAACAGCGTTCTGTCTGACTTTGATACAATGAAAATAAACGAAGGGGCATCTCTCAAAGAAGACCTTGAAAATCGGCTCAGTTTTATCGAGGATTGCATTACCACGATAGAAACAAAAACAGACGGGCTTTTAAGTATTTATCAGGATAAACTAAAAATGCGCATTACCGCCCTGACCCGGGGAATGGTTGAGATAGACCCGGCCCGAATTGCACAGGAAGCTGCTTTTATTGCTGACAAAAGTGATATTTCAGAAGAGGTTGTCCGTGCACAAAGTCATTTAAAGCAGTTCCGGGAATTAATGGAAGCCGATGATCCCTGCGGCCGGCCGCTGAATTTTTTGCTCCAGGAATTCAACCGGGAATTTAACACCATGGGAAGCAAGGCCGGCGATGCAGAGATTGCACATATGATTGTATCGGCTAAAACCGAGCTTGAAAAAATTCGGGAACAAGTCCAGAATGTGGAATAATTTTTAATGCCACCAGAAAGGGAACATGTCATACACTTTATTGAATATTGGTTATGGGAGCAGCGTCGTTGCAGATGAAGTCATCGCCATTCTGGCTCCGAATTCCGCTCCAATGCGGCGCTTACGGGATGAAGCGAAAGAAGAAAAACGACTGATTGATGCCACCCATGGCCGCAAAACGCGATCGATCATTATTATGAAAGACAACCATATCATACTATCAGCCACCCAGACCGATACTATCTCGCTAAGATATGTGGCATTAAACCAAGAAAAAAAATAGAATAAATCATTGAAACATGTCTGACAACATTCCAGAATATAACCCAAATCACAAGATTGGCACCATCCGGACAACCGCTTCCAGCCGTTTAGAAAACGGGAACATTTTCATCATCTCTGCCCCGTCCGGTGCCGGCAAAACCACATTATGCAATGCAATATTAAAAAAATTCCCAAATCTGCAATACTCGATTTCACACACCACCAGAAAACCGAGAACCAATGAATCAGACGGTGTGGATTATTTTTTTATTACCTTAGATGAATTTAAACAAAATATTCAAAACAACACATGGGCAGAATGGGCACACGTGCATGATCATTTTTATGGAACATCCGCAGAATTTATTGACCGCCACTTGTCTGCGGGAAAAGATATCCTGCTTGATATTGATGTGAACGGTGCCCGGCAGATCCTGCGCCGATATCCGGACAGCGTCACAATATTCATCATGCCGCCGACGTTTGAAACGTTATTACAGCGCCTTAAGCACCGAGGCACGGACAGTGATGAGATCATTGCCAAACGGCTTAAAAATGCAAAAACGGAAATTGCACAAAAAGATTTTTATAAACATATAGTTGTAAACGGCTCACTACCTGAAGCTATTGAAATGCTTTCCGCCATCATATCCGAGAATCAGATCAGCTAATTTCCCAAATAAACTTCCGACGACTATAAAACACCGAGAAGGACAAATGAAAACTGAAACAATTTATGGCATTCATCCTGTTTTCGAAGCCTTGCAGGCCAAAAGACGGACCTTTCATGAAATCTTTTTATCAAGCAAGACAAACCAGCGGCTTGAAAATATTGCCGAACTCGCTCAGTCAGCCGATATTCCGATTCGATATTTGTCGCGCCAAAAACTTCAGTCCCTTACCGGCATTGATACACATCAGGGAGTTGCAGCCACCGTCTCACCCTACCCGACACTGGACCTTTCCGATTTAATCAGCACCAATCATTCTGCCACACCATATAGCTTCTTCCTTATGATAGATAATATTGTGGATCCGCACAATCTCGGTGCTTTACTGCGAACTGCCCTATGCGCAACATTAACCGGTGTGATTATTCCGAAAGACCGATCAGCGGAACCGTCGCCGACTGTCTCAAAAGCTTCTGCCGGTGCCTTAGAGCATATTCGACTGGCAACGGTTGTCAATATGGTAAATGCCATGAAGAAATTACAAAAAAACAATATATGGATCATCGGACTTGACAAGGACGGAGATCGATCGATATATGAAAACGATTTTACAGGAAATATTGCCCTGGTCGTTGGTGGTGAAGAAAACGGCATCCGTCCGCTGGTTAAAAAGAACTGCGATTTTTTAAGTTTTATTCCGCAACACGGACCGGTCAGCTCTTTAAATGCATCGGTGGCCGGCGCCATTGCAATGTATGAGGCATACAGACAACGATTAGGTAAATGATCAAACGTATACTGCAAACGTTTAAAAATTCTTTCTTTCCAAGAAAATGCCAGGCTTGCGGGCAATTTTTTCATCGTCAAGACAGTGATACAAAAGGAAAGGAATCAATACGCACTCTTGTTCATGACCCGGGAGAAACCTCTTTTTATCGGGTCATGGCACCGTTTTTATGCCCGTCCTGCATAACGGATTTTTATCCGATTCGATCTCCTTTCTGTACCCAATGCGGCAGCATGTTTGAAAGCAAGGCGGCCACAAACCATCAATGCGGCAACTGCATTCAAAACACACCCGTTTGCCATATGATCCGATCCGCTGGAACGTTTAACGGAGCCCTGAAATCTGCCATTCACGGATTGAAATACAAAAATAAAGTTCAGCTTGCCCGTCCTTTGGGAAGATTGCTTTTTTTATCATTTTTATCGTACTACTATGATGATACTGACAAGATTGACACAATTATACCGATTCCGCTGCATACATCCCGGTTAAAACAAAGAGGATTTAATCAGGCACTCATGCTGATTAAAGAATGGCCGGGTTTATTTACTGAAATTAGCTCAAACCGGTTTGCTCAAATCGATTTTAAAAACCTCGTAAGAAACCGTAAAACAATATCCCAGACCGGGTTGGGAAAAGAAAAAAGAAAACAAAACGTGAAAAATGCTTTTGCTGTTATTGATGCGTCTGAAATTGTAGAAAAGCAAATACTTATCATTGATGATGTGTATACAACCGGATCCACTTGCCATGAATGTGCTAAAACCTTGATCAAAAACGGTGCAAAAACTGTCAGTGTGTTGACGCTGGCCCGAGCTAATTGAAAACATCATGATAAAGGCCAACTGATGACGAAAATTTCAAACACCATTACCACAGGAGTTCTCCAGTTTGACGTAAAAACCGGGGATATTGATGCAAACCTGTCATCTATGATCAATGGCATTCATCGGTTGGGTGAGAAAGAGGCACAAATCGCCGTGCTTCCGGAACTGTGTTCCGCGGGATTCGACAGCTTATCAAGGGTCAATGAACAGGCTGAACAAACACCGAAAATAATAGATAAGCTGAGTGATCTGGCAAAGAAATACCGGATGGTCATTGCCGGATCTCTGCCGGAAAAAGCCGAAGGTCACCTATTCAATACCATGATGGTCATTGATAGCGATGGAACGGTTGCCGGAAGTTACCGAAAAATTCATCTGTTTTCTTTGATTGGTGAAGACGAGGTATTTTCTCCCGGCAGCAAAGCGATTGTGTGCAATACATCATGCGGACCGATCGGCCTGATGATCTGCTATGATCTCCGTTTTCCCGAATTGTGCCGCTCACTGGCCCTGACCGGTGCAAGGATGGTCATTGTATCTGCGCAATGGCCGGCAAGCAGGATTCATCACTGGAACACACTGTTGCAGGCACGTGCCATTGAAAACCAGCTTTTTATTGCAGCCGCCAATCGGGTAGGCAAAGATGGAGATCTGTCTTTTAACGGGCATTCTCAGATCATATCACCGGATGGTAACGTACTCACTAAAATTATCGACCAGACAGATGTGGCCTTTGCTGAAATCAATTTTAATGAGATCGATATTGTACGTGACCGTTTTAACTGCTTAACTCAACGACAAACATCCGCATATACTTATGATATTAAATTATAAAAACGGTCTTCATTTTTTTTCATATTCAAAATTTGATGCTTTTGTGGATATCCGTCATGGCGTATTTACCCGCAATAATGGCATCCGTTCAGGTGCCTATAACAGCCTGAATGTGGGACTTTCAGTTGGCGACAAAAAAGAATCGGTTGTAAACAACAGAAAAAAAATTGCCCACTGTATGAGCTCTCAAGAGCTCGTTTTTATAAACCAAATTCATAAAACAAATATTATAGTTTTCAAAAATAATGATGCAGACCGTTTAGCTGAAACAAAACCATCTTCTTTTACAGGAGATGCTATGATCACAAATATTCCCGGAAAATTTCTTGCTATTCAGACAGCCGACTGTCAGGGAATAGTATTGTATGATCCGAAAAATAAAGTAGTGGCCAATGTCCATTCAGGGTGGCAGGGCAGTATTAACAATATTGCCGGCGCTTGTGTTGAATCCATGAAAACAGAATTTGATTGCCGACCGGAAAATATCTATGCCGGCATATCACCGTCACTTGGGCCATGCTGTGCTGAATTTATCAATTATCAGCAGGAAATTCCCGAAAAATTCTGGTGCTATAAAAACACTGCCCTTTATTTTGATTTCTGGAAAATCAGTACACACCAATTGAAAGAAGCCGGGGTCATACCTAAAAACATCGAAATATCAAATATTTGTACAAAATGTAATAGTCACCTGTTTTTTTCTTATCGTAAAAAAAACAATACCGGAAGATTTGTTTCTGTTATCGGCTTGAAATAACAATTGAAATATATTAAATTATTTTTCTTATGAAGATAATTACCAAAAAACAGCAGGAAACTGCCATCGTCATCCGGAATAAACCGGAAAGCCGCTCGTATTTCAGGATCGGCCTGGCCTGCAGTGCTATTTACGAAAGTGCCCTGCCCGGCCAGTTTGTTACACTTCACCTGCCCGGCAATTTAACGCCGCTGCTGCGCCGTCCCTTTTCCATCCATCGCCTGATTAAAGAAAACGGGCGTGTTATTGGAATGGAAATTTTGTATAAAGTGGTGGGCGGTTTTACTGAAAAACTGACCCGAGCTGTTGCCGGCGATCATATCGATCTGCTGGGGCCTATAGGCAACGGGTTTACCGTTTCCAAAAATTTCAAAAATGTCGCACTGGTCGGCGGCGGTATCGGTATCGCCCCTTTGGTTTCTCTTGCAGACGCTCTCAAAGAATCCGGCGTCAGCTTGTCAAATTCCATTGCCTGTCTTGGGGGACGAACGTCCGATGATATCCTGTGCAAAAATATTTTTCAATTGTTTGGCATGACCGTTCGCACGACAACGGATGACGGATCTGAAGGAGAACAGGCCCTGGTCACCCGACCGCTGGAACAATGGATCACTTCAAATCATCCGGATATGATCTATGCCTGCGGCCCCATGCCCATGCTCAGGGCCGTTGCCGACATTGCCAATAAAAATAAACTGCCGTGTGAAATCTCCATTGAAACCATTATGGCATGCGGGCTTGGGGCCTGTCTCGGCTGTGCAGTGAATAAAAATGAAACCACCGGGAAATATCAGCACGTCTGTATTGATGGGCCGGTGTTTGACGCTAAAACACACATATTCTAAAACAAAAAAATGTTTGATAATAAAGACAAAAAATATGAATTAACGCAGAAAGTGCG
>JAQIBZ010000148.1 GCA_027858815.1 Desulfobacteraceae bacterium | reverse complement strand
TAATATTAGTTATATTTGCATTATATAAAAATAATTCGTAATAATAATAATTAGATACGAATCTTCGTGTTTAAATAAAAAATTATCGTTAAAAATCCCTTAACCCGTGGAAAAATATGAGATTACCTGATGAAATAACGCTACAAGAAGAGATTAAAGAAATCGCAAATAAAATCGACGCGATCATCAATACGGTAAATCAATATTATCCCATGGACAAAGAATCTAAAGCAGCTAATAATAAAAATTCTGATTCAAAAAATTTTTAGCTGAACATATAATTGTATTTAAGGTTACTAAATTAATCAGCCGAAGCAGGAGGCACAATGGCATTAACAAAAAATAAAATCGTAGAGCATGTAAATGAACTCGGGTTTACAAAGAAAAAATCTGTTGAAATTGTTGAATCGCTTCTTGAAATTATTAAAGATAGCCTTGAAAACGGTGAAGATGTGCTCGTCTCCGGATTTGGTAAATTCTGCGTAAAACAAAAATCAACACGGCGCGGAAGAAACCCGGCAACCGGTGCGGACCTTCTTTTGGATGAAAGAAATGTTGTAACTTTCAAATGCTCCGGCAAATTAAGAGAAAGTATCAACAATAAGTAATTACATTACATTACATTACATATCGCCTCAGACGTTTCATAAGTCCAATCAATGGCCTGTGGCGCTTATCCGAATAATACAAAGCTCAGGGAAATATCATTTCCTCAGCATTTGGATATTTTTTTGTATATATATCCATACAAAAGGCTTTCTCAATATGAGAAAGCCTTTTTGTTTTTTACAATAAAATTTTATATGATTTCATCTTACTTAAAAGAGATGGATGACTGATTTCAAGAAGCTTTGCCGCTTTTGTACGATTGCCTTTGGTAGCTTCGAGTGCTCGTTGAATTAAATTTTTTTCTAAAATTTCTTTTCCGGTCTTAATGGAGAAACCACTACAGATGTCTTCAAACTGATGGCACTGTTTTTTATTATCATTTAAAAATTTATCCGGAAGATTATCTTTTACCAGCAAATCCTCTTCGGCCATCACCACCGCTCGTTCAATAACATTTTCCAACTCCCGAACATTACCCGGCCAGTTGTGCTGAATCAGCAGCGACATGGCTGATGGCGTGATTCCGGATATTTCCCTGCCAAGCTTTTCATTAAACCGGTTAATAAAATACTCACACAATAAAGGGATATCCTCTGAACGTTCAATCAAGGGGGGGAGGTGAATCGGCAAAACATTTAAACGGTAAAATAAATCTTCGCGGAAATGACCGGCTTCAACTTCCTGCTCGAGATTTTTTGATGTGGCAGCAAGTACTCGCACATCAATCAATCTGGACTGAGTATCACCAACCGGCCTTACTTCATTTTCCTGAAGCACTCTTAAAAGCTTAACCTGAAGCAGAAACGGAAGGTCTCCGACTTCATCTAAAAAAATTGTACCACCATTTGCCGCTTCAAACAATCCTATGTAATTCTTATTGGCACCGGTAAAAGCACCTTTTTTATGACCAAATAATTCGCTTTCAAGTAACGCTTCAGGTATTCCACCACAATTAACTGGTATAAAGGCCTTTTTATCCCGATTACTACCATAATGAAGGCCACGGGCAACCAGTTCTTTTCCGGTACCGCTGGCTCCGGTAATCAGTACGGTGGTATCATACTGGGCGACTTTTTCCGCAAGTTTAAATACGGATTTCATTGCCTTGCTTTTGGCAATCATATTCCCGAAGCTGGATTTTTCAGCTATCTCTTTAATCTGTTCTTTTAATATAATGTTTTCATTCTTTAACCGTTCACGCTCATCTGCTTTCCGAAGTGCCAACAAAACCTCATCTGTCTTAAACGGTTTTGAAATATAATCATATGCACCGAGCTTCATAGCCTCTACCGCTGTTTCAATACTGCCGTATGCTGACATCATAATCACATTGCTGTTTTCTAATTTATCAGCTGCAGTTCTTAAAAAAGTCATGCCATCCATATTCGGCATCCGGATGTCACAGAAAATAAAGTTATATTGTATTTCTTCAATTTTCTGTAATCCCAAAACACCGTCAGCAACTGCATCAACAACAAATCCGGATTCATTCAACAATGCAGTCAACATGTGCCGCATATTTTCTTCATCATCAATAATTAGAATGCGTTTTTCCATGAATACCTTTTATGCATAATAAATAGGCAGATAAATCATCATTGTGGTCCCTTGGGCTATTTCACTCTTCGCAATAATCCTGCCGCCGGCCTGCTCGATGATCATATAACTAACTGAAAGCCCCAGCCCGGTTCCCTTACCAGGTTCTTTTGTCGTAAAAAAAGGATCGAAAATATATTCAATATTTTCACTGGAAATACCAGTTCCATTATCAGTTACTTTAAGTAACAACGTCGGTTGATTATTTAATGCTGATTTATCATGTTCCGCTATAAATTCAGAGACAAAATGAATAGAGCCCTTATTCCTGTTATCAGAAGATTTAATCGAGTCTGCTGCGTTGATTATCAGATTGATCAAAACCTGCCGTATTTGATCATTATCAATTTTGACTGCATTCGGTATATCCGTCAGGTGATGGTCAAGTATAATATCCGCCATAAACGGCTGTCCTGACATCATTGAGACAACATCACGAACAAGATCATGCATCAACACCACCGTTGAATCGACAGATGAACTCCTGGAAAAATCAAGCAATTGTCGAATAATAGTATTGATTCGGTTAATTTCATTCTGAGCACGTTTTAGAAAATCCTGCCCCACTTCATCATTCTTCAGACTTGAACGTGACTTTAATAAATCCAGATAACCAAGAACAATACCAATAGGATTTCCAATTTCATGGGCAAGTCCGGCTGAAAGGCGACCAACAGAAGCCAGTTTTTCCGCCCGAACAATTTCATGCTGGGCATTTGTCAACTCATTATTCGCCTTCTCAAGCTCTTTAAGTGAATGCTGAAGATTTTCCTTATCAGTTTCGATCGTATCCACCATATGATTCAAAGCTCTGGACAGCTGGTTAAATTCCTGATGATTTTTACCATGCGCAAAATACAAACGGTCCCTGGCCCTGAAATCATCTGTCATTTTTATGAAACGGTGAATCGGTCGGATAATCAGGCGTGACAGGCGATAGACGCCAAATAAAAGGAGAAGAAGAACATTTGCGATCACATATAAAAGAATAATTTTTTGTGATTGACGTAACGTTTGATAAATATCATCAAGGCCAAGGATAATCATTTTGACGCCCAATGTATCACTGTCAACCCCGGCAATCAGTTCAGATATCAGTACATACTTTTTCTGATAACTAAATACCCCGAATGTGTCTCCAAAGAATTCTGTTCCTGAAACGTCCTCATTGATTGAATAATCGACTATTTTATGAATTTCTTTTTGAAGATCAGTATTCACATCTCCATAATGATAATTCATACCGTTATTTAACCTAACATACAAATAGACAGCGCCCGAATCATGAAAGATCTGTTCGAATCTTGCATCAGAAAGCCTCGTATCTGAGTTTAAATGATCAAACAATAAATCGGCCAGAAAAGACAAAGATTGCTTTCCACTCGATACGCGCTCCTGGATCAGACTTTTCTGGAAGACAGTGACGATAACAAAATAAGATAATAAAACGCTCAACAAGATAATGAACGCCAGATTTGCAGCAATCTTAAATTTTAGGCTTTGAAAAGACATTAGATAAAGATCAGGTACTGATTGGCAGTTATTAAGTAAGCTATCTGTTAAAAACTATATAATTAATAACATGATGAATTATCAATGTAAAGAAAGATAGAACCGCATGAATCGCTCCAAGAAATCACCAAAAAAAAAAGCCCCGTATCTGAATAACAGATACGGGGCTTTATAAAAAGATTTTTCGGCGGCGTCCTACTCTCCCACACAGCTACCCGTGCAGTACCATCGGCGCTAAAGGGCTTAACTTCCGAGTTCGGGATGGTTTCGGGTGTTTCCCCTTTGCTATCACCACCGAAAAAAACTGTAAGTGCGATATAAACATGTCAAAACGCTCAACTCAAATAAATTTGTGGCTAAGCCTCACGGCCTATTAGTACCGGTAAGCTTAACACATTGCTGTGCTTACACACCCGGCCTATCAACCTTGTCGTCTTCAAGGGGCCTTCAGGTTTCGTGTTTCCACAAAACGGGATATCTAATCTCGAGGTGGGCTTCCCGCTTAGATGCTTTCAGCGGTTATCCTTTCCGAACATAGCTACCCAGCTATACCGTTGGCACGATAACTGGACCACCATTGGTTCGTCCATCCCGGTCCTCTCGTACTAAGGACAGATCCTCTCAAATATCCTCCGCCCGCAAAAGATAGGGACCAAACTGTCTCACGACGTTTTAAACCCAGCTCACGTACCACTTTAATTGGCGAACAGCCAAACCCTTGGGACCTGCTTCAGCCCCAGGATGTGATGAGCCGACATCGAGGTGCCA
>JAQIBZ010000107.1 GCA_027858815.1 Desulfobacteraceae bacterium | reverse complement strand
CCCCGGGTGGCAATAATCTTAAAACCGATTTTTTTAAACTGGGCAGCCACGTCTAAGGCCGCTTCCTTGTCTTTTTCCTGCACACTGATAAAAACCGCACCTGTGGTCGGCAGATGCTGCCCGGCGCCGATCTGGGACTTGGCATATGCCCGGCCAAAATCCACATCCACCCCCATGACTTCACCGGTTGATTTCATTTCAGGCCCCAAAAGGATATCCACATTGGGAAACCGGTCAAAGGGAAGCACCGCTTCTTTAACGGAAATATGTGTGGGTATCACTTCTTTTGTAAACCCGAGCTCAGCAAGGGTTTTACCCACCATAATTTTGGTTGCAATCTTGGCCAGGGGAACACCGGTTGCTTTGCTCACAAACGGCACGGTCCGTGACGCTCTCGGGTTGACTTCCAATACATACAGACGACCATCTTTAATGGCATACTGAACATTCATCAACCCGATCACATTCAGATCTTTTGCCATGGCTTTGGTGGCTGCCGTGATCTCTTCTAATTCAGACGACGCCAGACTGTATGTGGGCAGCACACAGGCGGAATCGCCGGAATGAACCCCGGCTGCCTCAATATGCTCCATGATGCCGCCGATAACGGTATCGTGACCGTCACACACGGCATCTACATCTACTTCAACAGCATCTTCCAAAAACTTATCAATCAACACCGGATGCCCGGGAGATGCCTGCAACGCTATATTGGTAAAATTTTCAAGATCTTTTCGATCATAAACAATTTTCATGGCACGACCGCCCAGAACATAAGACGGCCGCACAATCACCGGAAAACCGATTTCATCGGCCACCGCCACTGCTTCGGGAATCGTCCGGGCCGTCCCGTTGGGCGGCTGAACCAGTCCCAGCTTGTTTAACATCACCTGGAACTGTTTCCGGTCTTCAGCCCGGGCAATGCTTTCCGGACTTGTTCCGATAATGGGTGCACCGGATTCCATCAGCGACAGGGCCAGGTTCAGCGGGGTCTGGCCGCCGAACTGAACAATCACCCCATCCGGTTTTTCCGTTTCCACAATATGCATTACATCTTCATGGGTCAGGGGTTCAAAATAAAGCTTATCCGATGTATCATAGTCCGTGCTGACCGTCTCGGGATTGCTGTTGACCATGATACTTTCAATGCCGAGTTCCTTTAACGCATAGGCCGCATGCACACAGCAGTAATCAAATTCAATCCCCTGGCCGATCCGGTTAGGACCGCCACCTAAAATCATGACCTTTTTGCAGTCCGAGAGCCGGGCTTCATTTTCAGTCTCATAGGTGGAATAATAATAGGGCGTGGCGGCTTCAAACTCGGCCGCGCAGGTATCCACCAGCTTATATACCGGGCGGATATGATTTTCTTTTCTCAAGCGGCAGATTGCAGATTCCCCCATGCCGGTCAAAAATCCGAGCTGAACATCGGAAAATCCGTATTTCTTGGCTTTCTTCAACTCGTCGAGAGAGATGTTATCACCGGTTTTTGCAATCTGCTGTTCCATATCAACAATCTGCTGCAGCTGCATTAAAAACCAGTGATCAATGGCAGTCAATTCGTAAATAGTATCAATAGACATGCCGGCCAGCAAGGCCTCCCGGATGTAAAAAATCCGGTTCGAATTCGGCTTTGAAAGATATTTTTCAATTTCATCCGCTGACGGAGGGATATTATTATTTTCTCCGCAGAACTTGCCATCCGCCCCAAACCCGAAACGGCCGATTTCTAATGACCGCAGCCCTTTTTGCATGGCCTCTTTAAATGTCCGGCCAATGGCCATGGTTTCGCCCACTGAGCGCATGGAAGTTGTCAGGACATCTTCGGCTTCCGGAAATTTTTCAAACGTCCAGCGCGGAATTTTTACCACACAATAATCAAGCGCCGGTTCAAAGGACGCCACGGTTTCACCGGTAATATCATTGGGAAGTTCATCTAAGGTATATCCGACAGCCAGCTTTGCGGCAATCTTGGCAATGGGAAACCCGGTGGCCTTGGATGCCAGCGCGGAACTTCTGGAGACCCGGGGATTCATCTCCACAATGATCATTTCACCGTCTTTTGGGTTGATTGCAAACTGAACATTAGACCCGCCGGTCTCCACCCCGATCTCCCTTAAAATGGCAATCGCCGCATCCCGCATGACCTGGTATTCCCGGTCGGTAAGGGTCTGGATCGGCGCCACGGTAATACTGTCACCGGTATGAATACCCATAGGGTCCAGATTTTCTATGGAACATATAATCACGACATTGTCGTTTTTATCCCGCATCACCTCAAGTTCGTATTCTTTCCACCCGAGAACAGACTCTTCCAGCATCACCTGGGTAGTCATACTGGCATCAAGTCCCGAACCCGCCAGCACTTCGAGGTCTTCGGGGTTATAGGCAACCCCGCCCCCGGTCCCGCCAAGAGTAAAACTCGGCCGCACGATAATCGGAAAGCCGATGTCTTCAGCAATCTTCCGGGCCGTGTCCATGTCATTGGCAATCCCGCTATTGGGAATCCGGAGACCGATTCTGTTCATGGCCTGACGAAACAGGTCCCGGTCTTCAGCTTTATTAATGGATTCCAGGTTCGCCCCGATCATTTCAACGCCGTATTTCTCCAGAACGCCTTTTTCAGCCACCGCTTTTGCGGTATTCAAGCCGGTCTGGCCGCCCAGGGTGGGCAATAATGCATCCGGTCGTTCTTTTTCAATGATCATTTCAACAACTTCCGGGGTGACCGGCTCAATATAGGTTCGCTCTGCCATCTCCGGATCGGTCATGATCGTCGCCGGATTGCTGTTTACCAGGACAACTTCATACCCTTCTTCTCTCAGCGCCTTGCAGGCCTGGGTCCCGGAATAATCGAATTCACATGCCTGGCTGATAATAATCGGCCCGGCCCCGATAATAAGTATTTTTTTTATGTCTGATCGTGTTGGCATTAGGATCTACTTTTTTTCTTTCATCAGCTCCACAAAATTACTAAACAGATAATTCGCGTCATTCGGTCCTGGAGCGGCTTCCGGATGATACTGAACGGCAAACATGGGATATTCTTTATGGCGAAAACCCTCGACCGTATTGTCATTTAAATTGATGTGCGTTACTTCCACCTGATCCGGATCAAGGGTTTTCTGGTCCACGGCAAACCCATGATTCTGAGAGGTCACTTCCACCCGCCGGGTCGACAGGTTCTGTACCGGCTGATTGGATCCATGATGACCGAATTTCAATTTATAGGTTTTCCCGCCCAGGGCACGGCCAAGAAGCTGAATCCCTAAACAGATGCCGAATATGGGTTTATATCCCAGCAGGCCTTTAATGGTATCAACTGCATAATCAACTGGTTCCGGGTCTCCCGGGCCATTGGACAGAAAAATGCCATCCGGTGAAAGCTGTCGGACAGTTTCAGCAGACGTTGCCGCCGGAACCACCAGAACTTCACACCCGACGTTTTCCAGGCATCTTAAAATATTATATTTCACGCCAAAATCAAACGCAACAACTGCCAGCCGACTGTCCCGATGACGCCATATGGCATTGCTTAACAGCACCTCTTTGTCAACAAACAACCGCTGATCATTTTCCCAGAAATACGATTGTTCTGTTGTCACGGAACTGGCCAGATCCCGGCCTTCCATCTTCGGGGACTGTTTTGCCCGGGCCACTAACGATTCCGGGTCCAGATCCTCTGTTGAAATCACCGCCCGCATAGCACCCGCAGTCCGGATATGCCGGGTCAGCGCCCGGGTATCCAGCGAATCAATACCCAGTATATTCTGGGAGCATAAATATTGCTCAAGTGTTTGCGTAGAACGAAAATTACTCGGAAACGCCTGATATTCTCTCATTATAAATGCCGA
>JAQIBZ010000099.1 GCA_027858815.1 Desulfobacteraceae bacterium | reverse complement strand
GGAAAGGGTGGTTGTCCTCCCGGTAGCGCTGATAGGCGCGGATAAGGTAGAGTGAATAGTCAAGGCCCATGCCGATGACCACCACCGAAAGCATCAGACCGGCAAAATTAAGCGGCCGGCCGAGCAGATGGAGCGTGCCCAGCGTACATATCATTGAGAATAAAATCGGCGTCAGGGCAACCAGGGTTAGGGAGATATCCATAAAAAACAGCAGCAGGAGAATAATCACACTCACCCCGATAATCAAAATCATTTTAATAAAGGTGTTCGACAGAAATTCTCCCAGGCGCTTTGAAAACAAGGTTGGATCGAATATATGGACGCTTTTGTTATCATGGTATTTGAAAAAAAACGCGCCAGCATCATAAGATGGGCCGGGAGTGAGTGTCGCAAAGACCATCCATGAACTGTCATCCGGCGACTGATGGATACCGAACTGCTTCAGAAACTGCGTCGGGATCGTCACTTGCTCCCCGTTATCGTCCACATGCGCGGCATAAGTATCAGAGAATGCACCGGGGGTAAAACCCAGTTCAGCGGCCGCAGCGTTCAGACTGGTATAAAGCGTGGTTTTCCGTTTTCCATTCCAGAACTGCTTCCAGGCAGCCAGATTCTCTGTCCTTTTCAACGTTCCCGGAAAAATCATTGACGGGAGGAAGGCGTCTGACAGGCGCTGCGCTGTTATGTCTTTGTCCAGTCGATCGGACATCCGGTCACATTCCTTCTGCAGTCGGGAGAAATTGTCTGCTGCAATAAGCATGTACACTTTGTCGAAAATTTTATGCCCCCACACGGTTGAGACCATATTTTCGGCATCAATCGTTTCTTTGGTGACGGTATTCATGGAAGCAATATCCACCTTAAATTCAGGCCGGGCATAAAAGCACATCAGCGCGACAAATACCAGGCCGAACAGAAGCTTATACTTTTCGCCGCCGATGAATAATCTGTTGACAAGGGTTTGCAGGGGCAGGGCTCTTTTTGATTTTCCCGGGCGCATTTTGGGAAACATGAGCGGGAAAAAGAAATGGACGAATAAAAAGGAAAAAGCAATCCCATATGCCGCAAACTGCCCGATTTGCGATAAAATCGGAAAGCCACTCAGGGAAAGCGTTAAAAATGCGCAGACGGAAGTCAGGACGGCCAGTAACCCAACCGCCCGGACTTCCTTGACCACTTCCCGCCCCCTGGTTTCATGCGGGCGATCCAGAAACAGCAAATAGGAGATTCCGTGGTCAACGGTAATGGATATGATTGCCCCGCCAAATCCGATGGTCATCATGGAAATCGATTCATGCCACATGGAATAGACGGCCAAAGAACAAATGGCGCCGAAAACCGCGGGTAAAAAAGCGAGCAGTCCAATGAGCGGTCGGGGAAAGGAAAAAATCAACAGCAGGGCGATACCTATACTTGCATATAAAATGGCATTTTGCGTATCTTTTTTGGCAGCCGTTTCATTGTCAAGGCTTGCCCGATAGGCGCCGACCGGCGTGAGCGTGAAATGATTGCCGGTTTTTTCAAATGACCGGTTGACTTTGGTTTTCGTCTGTTCGATCAGGTCCGCGATTTCGTGGGACAGTTTCGAATCGATGCTGGCTGATTTCGGATTGGCAAGAATCAGGAGATGGCTGCGGTCCGAAGAGAGCAGTTGCCCTTTATAAAAATGAACATTCTCGGCGGGCATCAATTGTTTGAGTTTTTGCAGCACGAGGCCTCTTAATCCGAGCGGATCATTTAATATGGCCTCTGTTTGCCCGATCCCGTCCATGGTCAGCAATTGGGACAAATTATCCTTAATCCGGGTGCTCAGATTCTCATCCGTTAATATGGGGGCAACCTGCGTGTTTAAATCCTCAGCGGAAAACAAGACCGGCAGATTGGTTGTGATATGGTCCAGTAACTCCGGAAACAGTTGCTGCATTTCTTTCATGCCGATGGAACTGAATAATCCGCTGTCTGCCAGCGCGGTTTCGACCCGTTCTCCGGCAGCGACCAGCGCATCAATATCGTTTTGCCGGCCACT
>JAQIBZ010000651.1 GCA_027858815.1 Desulfobacteraceae bacterium | reverse complement strand
CGATAAGTTATTGTTTTTACAGAATAAAATTATTTCACCTCATCATTGGAAGTCAATGCACTAATGTATGTTTCGCGGTGTGGCTTTTATTTCAGCTAAGCTGCGTGTCTGAGGTTTTTCAGGGTGAAGGGGTTTTAAGTTTGATGATCTCGTAAAAAGTCCCGTTCTCGTCACCCCGGCGCAGGCCGGGGTCCAGAACATATTGGAACTACTGGATTGCGGCTTTTGCCGCAATGACGACCGTGCTATTTTCTCACTTTTTACGAGTCCGTCAAGTTTGAACCTAAACGCGTGGCGTAAATATAAAGGAGAGATGAACAATGAAAAAAAGAACGCAACTACCCAAAGCGCCGACCGGCATCCAGGGGCTGGACGAGATCACCGGCGGCGGATTGCCCAAAGGCCGGCCGACGCTGAGCTGCGGCGAGCTGCGGCAAGACGCTGATCTCCATGGAGTTTCTGGTGCGCGGCGCGAGGGAGTTCAACGAGCCGGGCGTCTTTATGGCCTTTGAAGAGACTGCCAAAGACCTGACCCAGAACGTCGCCTCGCTCGGTTTCGACTTAAAAGACCTGATCGTCCGCAAGAAGATGGTGCTGGATTTTGTCTACATCGAGCGCAGCGAAATCGAAATGACCGGCGAATACGACCTGGAAGGGTTGTTCATCCGCCTTGGCCAAGCCATTGACGCCATCGGCGCCAGGCGCGTCGTGCTGGATACCATAGAGTCGCTCTTTGCCGGCCTGCCCAATCCTTTGATAATTTATCGATGAGGTGACTATGTCAGACACAAATGTCGAAAACCAACTTCGCCTCGCCAACGCTGAGCTGAATAAACAAATTGCGCTGCTGGAAAAGACCCGTAAAGGACTGGCAGCGACTAAAATAATCGCGGATGAAGCCAGTGAATTTTCTGAGAGCGTCATCAACACGATACGTGAACCCTTACTCACTCTGGGTCAGGATTTAAGGGTGATCGCCGCCAACCGCTCCTTCTATAACGTCTTTAAGGTAAACCCCGAAGAGACCGTGGGGCAGCTTATCTATGACCTGGGCAATAAACAGTGGAATATCCCCAAGCTGCGGGAACTGCTGGAAAAGGCAGCCTTTGACAACTATGAGGTTGAACGCGATTTTACCGGCATCGGCAGGCGCATAATGCTTTTGAATGCCCGGCAAATTGAACGCGCGTCGGGAAAGGAACGGATTATCCTCCTGGCCATCGAGGACATCACCGAGCGCAAGCAGGCGGAGGAGGCGCTGAAAAAGAGCGAAAAGTTGTTGGTTGAGATAACGACTCAGGTTCCCGGTTTTTTCTATCAGTTTTATTTCAGACCGAACGGAGAAATGGGGCTTTATTATGTAAGCGTTGGGTCGGAACAAATTACTGGCCTAAAACCTGACTTAGAGGGGTGGTTTGAGCGTTTGGGCGCACTGGTTATTCCCGAACACAGGGATGGTTTTATTAAATCAATTGAGAAGTCGGTTAAGGAATCAAGCGAATGGAAATACGAAGGGATGCTGCAAAAGCCTTCGGGTGAGAAAATCTGGTTTTCTGCTAATTCCACTCCATCGCCGCACGAAAATGAAATGGTTTTTAACGGGATAGTGCAAGACATCACCGAGCGCAAGGAGCTGGAAAGAGATGTGGTGAAGGCAAGGGATGTTGCTGAAACGTCCAACAAGGAACTGGAGGCCTTCAGCTATTCTGTTTCCCATGATTTACGAGCACCGCTGCGGGGGATAGACGGATTCAGCGAGGCGCTCCTGGATGATTATCGGGATAAACTGGATGCCACGGGGGAAAATTACCTGGAGCGCATCCGCGCGGGAACGCAGCGCATGGGATCACTGATCGACGATATGCTGAAACTTTCGCGGGTAAATCGGGTTGAATTTAAACACGAATCCGTTGATTTAAGCGAAATGGTTCAGGCCATCCTCCTTACGGTCAGGCAGAATAATCCGTCAAGAGATGTTAAGGTGAGTATTCAGAAAGACATTATCATTGATGGCGATAGGCACCTGCTGGATATCGCCCTGACGAACCTGATTGACAATGCCTGGAAGTTTACGGGCAAGACGAAAAATGCCCGCATCGAATTCGGCACACTGCTCAAGGATGGCAAACCGGTTATATTCATTCGGGACAACGGCGTCGGTTTTGATATGGCTTATGTGGGCAAATTATTCGGCGCCTTCCAGCGCCTGCATACGATAGCGGAATTTCCGGGAACGGGAATCGGGCTCGCCACCGTGCAGCGCGTCATCCACCGCCACGGAGGAAAAGTCTGGGCGGAAGGCGAGGTTGGCAAAGGAGCTACGTTTTATTTCACATTAAAAGACGATGACAGCAATATAGAGACATAATGGCAACGATGGATTTATCGCTGATATTGTGCTTTTCATCACAGTAATCATTAGAAAAAGGAGGAAAAATGGGTAACAAAACTATTTTGCTGGTGGAGGATAATCCCGATGATGTCGAGTTGACGTTACGGGCTTTTAAAAAAAACGATATCTCCAATAAGGTAATTGTGGTCACAGACGGTGCGGAAGCTCTTGATTTCCTTTATGCAAAAGGGAAGTATGCTGAGCGGGATGAAAAAGATTTACCTATTCTTGTCCTGCTGGATCTGAAACTTCCTAAAATAGACGGCATGGAGGTTTTGCAGAGCATTCGCCAAAACGAATTTACTAAATTACTCCCGGTAGTTATCCTCACATCATCAGCGGAGGAACAAGACATGATCGACGGCTATAACCTGGGCGTCAACAGCTATGTCCGCAAGCCGGTCAATTTTAATGATTTTCAGCAGGCCATCAAGGTGCTGGGCCTCTACTGGCTGGTCTGGAATGAACCGCCTCCTTTGGGGAAGAAAGGTTGATAATGACAAAAAATGCTCAATCTAAAATCAGCAATCTCAATCCACTCAGGGTTTTGATGGTTGAAGATTCGGAAGACGATGCCCTGCTCGTGCTCAGAGAACTGAAAAAAGGCGGTTACAATCCCGAATATGAAAGGGTGGAAACGGCCGCGGCCATGCGGAAAGCGCTGCAGGATAAAACCTGGGATGTTATTCTGTGTGATTACCATTTGCCGGGCTTCAACGGTATTGAAGCCATTGTCGTGTTACGGGAAACAAATATCGACATTCCTCTCCTCATCGTATCGGGCGCTATCGTCGAAGAAATGGCCGTAGAGTGTATGCGTTTAGGCGCCCATGACTACGTCATGAAGGGCAACCTGTCGCGTCTCGTTCCCGCCATCGAACGGGAGCTGAAAGAGGCAGAATCAAGAGCCCAACGAAAGCAGGCAGAGGAAGAACTACACCGGACGAATGTGTTTCTGGGCTTGATTGTCGAGAATATCCCGAGCATGATCTTCCTCAAGGATGCCAAGGAACTCCGGTACGTCCGGTTCAACCGGGCGGGCGAGGATCTGCTGGGTCATTCCATGGACGACATGCTGGGGAAGAACGATTACGATTTCTTCCCAAAGGAGCAGGCGAACTTCTTTACGGAGAAGGATCGGGAGGTTCTGCACGGGAAGGAGGTCGTGGATATCCCGGAAGAACGCATTCAGACCAGAAACAAGGGAGAGCGCATCATGCACACCAAGATGTTGCCGATCCTGAACGAAAACGGAGAACCCGAATACCTGCTGGGCATCTCCGAGGACATCACTGAACGCAAGCAGGCGGAGGAGTCGCTGCGGAAGAGTGAAGAGAAATACCGGAACATCCTCGAAAATATCGATGACGGCTATTTTGAAGTAGATATTGCCGGAAACTTCATCTTTTTTAATGACTCAATGTGCAAGATGCTTGGGTATCCCAAGGATGAGTTAATGGGAATGAATAATCGGGAATACATGGATGAAGAAAATACTAAAAAGGTTTTTCAAGCCTTTAACAAAATATATCGAACGGGCATATCTGCAAAAGCGTTTGACTGGACGCTTATCCGAAAAGATGGTTCAAAGTGCTTTGTTGAAACCGTTGTATCCCCTATAATAGGTTCAAATGGCAAGGGAATTGGTTTTAGGGGCATTGCCAGAGACATTTCCGACCGCAAAAAGCTTGAAGCCCAGCTTCATCAGTCTCAGAAAATGGAATCCATTGGCACTTTAGCCGGTGGAATCGCCCATGATTTTAACAATATTTTGTCATCAATTATCGGATTTACCGAATTAGCCCTTGATGATGTTGATAAAGGATCACCGCTTGAGGAAAACCTTCAAGAGGTGTTTACGGCCGGAATCCGGGCCAAAGACCTGGTTCAACAGATCCTGACTTTAAGTCGGCATGATGCAGTGGACTTCAAGCCCATTCATATCAACTCGGTGGCCAAAGAGGCCGTTAAGATGCTTCGGTCAATCATTCCCACATCAATTAATATTCAGGAAAATATTTGCAACAAACAATTGGTTGTTCAAGCCGATCCTACACAAATTCATCAAGTGATCGTGAACCTTGCCACCAATGCCAAACATGCCATGTCAGAGACGGGTGGTGTAATGTTGGTAGATGTTGATACTGTCAGTTTTGATGAAAGCACTGAAAATATAAATTTGACGCCGGGAAATTATGCACGGATCACGGTAAGCGATACAGGAACCGGCATTAACAAAGACCATCTTGAAAAAATATTTGAACCGTATTTTACAACAAAGGCGGTAGGGGAAGGATCCGGATTGGGTCTTTCCGTGGTCCATGGTATCATCAAATCTCATAAAGGGGATATTGCAGTCTACAGCGAGCCCGGAAAAGGGACAAAATCCCACGTTTATCTGCCATTGTCTGAACAGCAATCAATTGAATTACCGGACACCAACACCGATCCATTACCCAGGGGAACTGAACGCATTCTTCTGGTGGATGATGAACCATCGATCGTAAAAATGCAGCAGCGAAGTCTTGAAAGATTGGGATACAAAGTCACGATAAAAACCAGCAGTGTGGATACTTTGGAGACGTTTTGCGCGACACCCGATAAATACGATCTGGTTATCACGGATATGACCATGCCGGACATGACCGGAGATAAGCTCGCGGATGAGATTAAAAAAATTCGTCATGATGTTCCGGTGATTCTGTGTACAGGGTTCAGCGACAAGATTAAGATCCGAACAGGACCTGATTTGCAAATCGATGAGTTTATTTTAAAACCGATTGATAAGAAAAAATTGGCGAAAATCATCCGAAAACTTTTGGATAAGGCCAAAAACTGATTTGCGATTATCTTATCCTTGGATTTTGGCTGTTCTGAAAAATCAAGCATACCTTTGGCTTTAGTCATCGTTTCGGCCAGCACAATGTCATTCCGGCATGTTTTTAGCCGGAATCTATGTTCGGAATAGCACATAACTGGATTCCCGATAGAAACATTCGGGAATGACAAACCTG
>JAQIBZ010000643.1 GCA_027858815.1 Desulfobacteraceae bacterium | reverse complement strand
GAAAGAATTCTTTTCAGTTTGAGATAAAACTCCTGGCTGTAAAGCTTGGCGAGTTCCACGGAACCGGGATCCGGAAAATCGATGATAACGATGTCAAATTTTTCTTTTATTGTTTCAATGTACCTGTCTGCATCGATTATCATGACGCTGACCTGAGCAGTTTTTTCAAGCGCCGGTACCCCTTTTTTATCCACCTCATCCGTTTCCATGTAGACAGGAGTGACAGGCCCGGGTGTGACAGCATCTGTTTTCAGTATACGAACCCGAGGATCTGAAAAAGAGTGACCGTTCAGGTTTCCAAGAACAGGATTGTCCTTAAACAATCTGACCATGGCAGGGTCAAGCTCCACAAGTGTTATGGATTCAAGATCCTTGTACTTTAAGACCTCTCTTAATGCGAGCCCGTCACCGCCGCCCAGTATCAGTACTTTCTTTTTTTCCCATGGAACAATGGACATGACCGGATGCACCATGGGCTCATGATACCGGATCTCATCAAAACTCGAAGCCTGCAGCTGTCCGTTACAATAAAGCCTGTAGTCGTTATTGTCCTTTCTATGGGTGACGACAATATTCTGGTAAATAGTCTGTTCATCAATCACGATCCTGTCATCATAGAGTCGCTGCTTCATAAGAAATGACAAATCCCGGTTATACGTATAGCCGCAGGCCAGGGAGATGGAGACGATCAATGTCAGGGATATCCATAAGAATTTATTTTGCAGAAGTCTGTATTTTTCAAAAAAAACAAGCGCCAGAATGGCCACTGAAAGATTTAACCCGGCGACAATAAAACTAATTTCAGTTATCAACACGCCTTTTTTCAGCAGGAAGTACCAGAGGGCCAATCCAAAAACAACCCCCAGATAATCCCATGTGGTTGTTCTGGATATATTCGTGGGCAGGGAGTCGGCGTATTTTTCATTAATTCTCAGGACAATGGGAATCTCAAAACCAATGAGAAAACCGATGACGCAGGCAAGCGACCGTTGTATAAAAACAAAATGGACTTCAGCATAGGCATAGGCACCGTAAACGATCAAAGGCGTAAAACCGCAAAGGAGAGAGAGGATGAGCTCGACAGCAATAAATTTTCCGACAAGGCCCTCTTTGCCGATTAAGACCTGAGCCCATTGCGAGATCCCCATAAAGGCCATCATAAGGCCCATGATGACACTGAACTGTATGATGGCATTGCCCAGTATATAAGAGGAGACCGTACTTAAAAGGACTTCGCAGACATACCCGCTGGCACCGGTACAGAACATGCATGTAGCAAACACAATCGTTGCAAGACGGGCTTCCGTTTTCCCATGTACCGAAGTGGTGCTCAGTGATTTTCCAATTGAGGCGTTTTCCATTTTACCCTGTGGAGATTGGATTAACTATTGCCTGTTAGAGGCTGTTTGAAAAGGTCAATTTTTGTTCAAGTTCAAGGAAGGCTTAAATTTTAACCACAGACATACTGGCGTATTTTGAGGATTAAAATTTAAGCCTGACACAGAAATTGGACAAAAAGGGGACTTTTCAAGCAGCCTCTTAATTAAACCGCCAGCACAAATACCCACGCCACCGCCTGATACCCCACAACCAGCATCCAGGCGGCATTCTCGTTACGGTCCGCTTGTATCTCCTTTGATACGTTGTGTCCCGGAACCAGAATATATTTTACAACAATACTTTCGGTTCCCCAAAGGAACAGAAAACCGATGATCGTCCAGGAGAAAAACATGGCAATATCGAAAAGCGTCAGACTGTCTCCGCTGGCATGTCCGATGATCACTCCCACGGCAGACACAAATCCGCCAAATGCAAGCCCGGCGGCGATATTGTCATCCTCTATCTCTTTATGAAAATCATAGTCAGTCATTAAACGATAAAAATAGCTGCCGGCAATAAGCACCAGCTGACTGAGGACAAAATACACAAGGGAGCTGACAAGACCCGGAACAATCTCGGATGTTCCCCCCATGATCGATCCCCGGACAACCATACCGGTGGCAAAATATATGCCGAACAGGGTCCAGGCCGTACCTTTATTTTTATCCCGAATAAGTTCATCATCTATATTAAACTCTTTGAGAATGAACTTATCTGCCGACCAGCTCGCAATATTCTGAAAAAGGATGGCGATAATACCATAAACAGCACAATCCCTCATATCAATTTTCCAGCCAAGAGAAGGTCCGGCAAGAACGCCGGTCAGGGCAATCAGAATCCCGATATAGTAACCGGCAGCGGCAAGTCCGACAGCATGGTTGTCCGCTACAAACAATTGTTTGTTTTCATTATATGTACTGGTCCGTTCCCGAATGAACCTTGCCATCCATAAAAGGATCAGGGTTCCCATAAACAAAGGGAGACCTTTGCCTATCGCACTGATAAATTGTTCAAAAAATGCTGCAAATGAAAGATCCTGCATATTCATATCTCCAATTTATTAACTAATTATACAATCTGTTCCTGCCGCCTATTTCCCCGCTCCCGGCCCCCGGCTTCGGTTGCTTGTTCCTGCGCCGCGCACACTGGGGGTCGTTGTTTTAAAACCGCCGGATTTGGCATATGTGGAACCTTTCATGCCGGGATTGGTCATTGTACTCCTGCCGCCGGACCCGAAATCACCACCGCTGCGTCCATAATACGGCTTTCTGCCACGGTAGTTGCTGTTCCAGTCATTATAGCGATCATAGGAATAATAGTTTCGGCCAAAACGGTTACCATTTAAGATCATACTCCAGAACAGATACTTCTGGAAGAATGACCATTGCCGTTCACCCGTATCTTTGTTTTCCACCCACTTGCCGTAACGCGGATCTCCCACTTTGTCAAAACCCGGCGGCATGGCAACCTTGATCACCTCTTCTTCATAAACGCCCAAAGGCTTAGTCAGGATACTCATATTGAGATTTTCTTCATTGGCATCATAAAATGTACCCTCTACCTTTTCCCAGTCACCCGGCGTCTGTTTTTCATCTTCAACAAACAGATACATGTGGTAATACGATTCATCCACATCAATATCTTCTATCCAGACTTCGTAATCATTCCCCCTTGAAATAATACCACCCGCTTCACCCACTTTATTTACCAGAGAGGAATAATCTTTCATTGAGATATATCGTTTACGGCGATAGACCTCTTTTGTGGTATCCCAATCAGACCAGTTGTCCCATTCATACCTTACCTCTTCAAGCCATGGTTTCTGCTCCAGCTTCATATCACGCAGAATTTTGGAATAGCTCCTGCCCAGCTCGCCGATTTTTTTTCGAAGATCCTGATTCCGTAGCGTAAACGCTTCAAATTGTTTGGCAATCAGATCATGGTTGTCTGCAAACAAAGCTAAATCCGGCGTCCCGGACGCCTGCTCTTTTTTTACAATCTGAAATGCCGTAAGAATTTCCTGATGTGTTTTTTCAAACCAGGAAAACCTGGTATCAAGGTCCTCTTTCTTATTGAGATAAGTCTTTTGGCTGTCCTTTACAAAAACGTCCAGCTCTTTGAATAATCCATCAATCCGACGGTTTTTATCTTCCCCGTCACTGAACATTTCCCCCATACTGTCTTTGGCCTGTTGCAGCCTGGAGATGCGCAAGCCTGTCTTTTGAGCAGATTGTCGGCAAAGAGCCATCTTGTCACTGATTATTTTCAACTGTTTTTTCAGATTTGGCTGTTCCTCGCTTTTATTGCGTTCCAGGATTTTCTTAACTTCATTTTCATATATTCTTCCTGCCTCGGCAAGCGCGGAAGACGCTTGATTGAAATTGGAATCCCAATTTTCCCTGTCCGGTCCGCCATAGCGAATAAACTCCGACTTGAATTGATCGGTTTGCTTAAACCGTTCGTACTCATTTTTGAGCTTTCCGATTAATTCTTCAGTACCCCTTAATTGCTCGGGTACTTTTAAGGCGGTTACTTTCAGGTCTTTGGAAATTCCGCCGCATCCCGTCAC
>JAQIBZ010000627.1 GCA_027858815.1 Desulfobacteraceae bacterium | reverse complement strand
CTTGTCTTAAAAAGTACTGATCCGTCATCCCGGCAATAAAATCCCTGACAATCTCCTCCGGGCGATGAGCGGCCATATAACCATCTGACATGCCGTCAATAAATTTTTTAAACACCGGAGACGAACCATTTCCTGACAAAATATCATTTACAAACCTGCCAAACATTTCTTTAAAAATCAGTTCAATCCTGGGCAATTCTTTTTTTATCAGCGGATTCATATATATCCGCTGATAGTTAAATTCTTTTAATCGTTTCAGGGCTTCTGAGACTTCAGGACTGAATGAAACATAAGATTTTTTGTAACTGTTTAAAATAATGTCCGTGACCAGAGAATATACAATTTTGCCATTTGTATCTCCCAGACAATCGATGACCTCCGCCGGCAAATCAGAACGCCGTATAAGACCCAGCCGAATGGCATCTTCAATATCTCTGCCGATATAACTGACCGTGTCTGAAAAGCGAACCACGCAGCCTTCAAGAGACATGGGTACAAGGCGGATCGGCTCACCTGATTTTTTATGTTCAATTTCCGAATCATAATCTGAAAAATTTTTTCTGCGATTCGGCTCAACTCTTAAATTATGAATCTCACCATCATGGCACAATATCCCGTCCAGCGTCTGTAGGCACAGATTCCACCCGCGCCCTTTCCGTTCTACCTTTTCCAGAAAATGAACACTCTGGACGTTATGATGAAACCGGCCAATATCATACGCAGAACATATTTTTGATAAAATCCTTTCACCGTCATGACCAAACGGTGGATGTCCGACGTCATGGCCGATGGCAATCGCTTCAATCAAGTCTTCGTTTAACCCGAGAAACCGACCGATGGTACGGGCAACTCTGGAAACCAGTTGCACATGGAGCATGCGGTGTGTGATATGATCATTTTTGATCAGATAAAAAACCTGGGTTTTATCAATATATCGGGTATAGGCCATTGAGTTGAGAATACGATCCACATCAACCGCAAAATTCTGCCGATAGTCACTTGTCAGGCGATCTTCCGGAAATCTGCGAATACCATCAATACTTCCTGTCGCACCTTCAGCATGCAAGTCCGCCTCTCGAAGGTCTAGAATACCGCTTAATTTTTCAAAAGAATCTTTGTTATATTTCTCCATTACGGATCATCACCTCCATCATCCGATTATAATCAATGCCTGCTTTCGTAAAACCGGCCTTGCCATATTTCATGTTGGCTTCCAGCACATAATATCTGTTTTTACATTCACAGATATCAATACCCACATCATTCCACCCACAGCGCCGGGCAGTATCAAGGGCAAGCGACAGCGCCTTTGCCGGGATTTGCTCAAAAGAAATTTCACCACCTAACCCCACATTACACCGGAACTCTCCCGGCGGATTAATCCGCCAGTATGCGTGTGCAATACGATCACCAATTATAACGACACGGATATCCCTGTCAATCGGCAGATACTCCTGGACATATGCCACTTTTGTCAGACAGCAGTATTGTTCAAGTTCTTCCGGATTATGAATCAGACAAACACCACGGCCCAGAGCAGACCCCCGGGGGATTTTTCCGATGAACGGAAAACTGAAACAGGATAATATTTTATCCCTTTTACTTTTCGCATAAAATATTCTGGTTGCCGGATGCGGGACGTTCAGCAGTTTGAATAATGCTGTTTGTTTAATTTTATCCTGAACAAACCGGTAGGTATGAACACTGGGAAAAATACTTTTACCCATCGCATCAAACATGTCCGCATAAAACGTTGACGGATAATAGACTCTTTTTGCATTGATTATCAGCGAGGCTTCTTCTTTGCTATAGTCTGAAAAATTGGGGCGAACGCCGAGAGTGATAACATTGGAACAATGCTTTAGTCGGGATTCCAGAGCGATAACATTCTTTGAATGATTCATTCAGTTTGCCGGGGTAATCTCAAACATGGACGGCAACACGTTAATATCCGTCCATTGCCGGTCAACAGCAAAACTGAACCCCTGAGCTCCCCCATTGTCAATAACCAGATAAGAAGGACCCGAATGTTTAGGACCCGAATGTTTGCTGCCAGCGCTTAGGTCTTTAAACTCAACCTGATAGACTTTCGATCCCCATTTAAAAATCTCTACTTTTTCAATCCCGGAACCATTAAAAAATATTTTTTCAACCACACCCAGCCAGTTTTTTTTGAAAACCAGAACATCTATATCACCTGATTCCGATGACTCCAGAAAAACAGCATCATGTTCATATACCGGTATGCCCCCTGCCAGATATTCTATTACCTCACTGGTTTTTATCGAAACACCGGTCACTGGTTCCAAATCGGGATCCGAGCTTGTTTTGCTATAAACTTCGGAATCCATATGGGACATAAAAGAATACTGCTTGCCGTCAAATATAAATTTTGCAACCGGCTGACCGGGAAGGCCTAAAAATTCTATACGAAGCCGGCCATCAACTGCACCCAACCATGCGGCACGTGATGTTCGAGACCCTTCTGAATCCCAGATACTGATTTTTCCGATTCCCTTAAATGAGGTTATCGCATTATTTTTCTGCTCAAGTATGGAAAGAAACCGGCTGACTTCAGACGGTGTTTTTTGAAAAACAAATCCGGCGTCTTTCTTAACCATATTATAGCAGGCAGGTAAAAACAGAAGAACCAAAAAAAAGATAAACCAGAATTTTAAACGCATTCGGCTTATAATCCTTCCTGATCCAGCAGGTCAATTTTCTCCTGCAACTCTTTTTTATCCATATCCTTTTTATCAAGCGCCTTTTCGTAATATTCTAAAGCCGTTGCAGAATCGTTTAGCTGAAAATAAAGATCTCCCAAATGTTCTAAAACAATCGGGTCATCAGGAATAAGCTCAACAGCCCGCTTGAGCTGAATCAATGCGTCGTCAAAAAGGCCTTGTCTGAAATATAGCCATCCAAGACTGTCAATAATGTATCCATTATCCGGTTTATACTCCAGCGCCTTTTTAATCATGGCTTTGGCTTCATCCAGCTTAATCCCTTGATCCGCATAGGTATACCCCAGGTAATTCAATGCGTCCGCATGTTCCATATCCAGGGAAAGAATGGCTTTCATCTGCTCTATCGCAAGATCAGTTTTATCCAGCCGGTCATAAATGACACCTAATTCAAACAACAGGGCCGTGCTTTGCGGATCAATCAATAGTCCTTCCTGAAGCAAAGCAATGGCATCTTCGGTCATTTCCTTTTCTTTATAAAAGGAACTCAGGTACGGGATTAATTCCAGTTTTGATTCATCCGGAGCCTTGCTCATGGCTTCCTTTAATACATCGATCCCCGTATCAAAATCTTCATTATTATAATAAATAATGGCCATGTGGATCAGAGAATTCTGGTAAAATTTGGTGTCTGATTTGACTGCTTTGAAATTGACAAGTGCTAAATCCATATCCTTTTTTTCATAATAAACAATCGCGGCCGCATAAGAAATTTCAGAACTTTCCGGAGCACCTTTGGCCATGCCTTCAAGGACGATAATGGCATCTTCGGTCCGCTTCTGGAGTATCAGATATTGCAATACCGTACCAATGACATTGGAATCGTCTAAGCTCCTCTCACCCAGATCTTTAAAAAGGTCACCGGCTTTAACGGGATCCTTTTTATTATACAAAAGCCCCAGTTCAATGACAGAAATAATATTATCCGGATTCCGTTCACGAATTTGTTCATACATGGTGATTATTTTTTCATCCTGTTTGGTCAACCGGTAGATCTTAACCAGTTCCAGACGGGCCTCATCTAAAGACGGCTCAAGTTCAAGGGTCTTTATAAATGATTCTTCCGCTTTATCATAGTCGGTTCTGACACCATAGATTTCTCCGATATAATAATATCCCACATAATTATCAGGAAAATGGTCGAGCATTTTTTCAAATACACGAAAAGCATTGTCCATATCCCCTTCGGAAAAATACATTTTCCCTAAAATCTGATATACACTGCCCCGCTCCGGATCATTTAAAAGAACTTTTTCATATATCGGTTTTACGTCTGCGTCTTTATCCAACGTCTTTTTGATGCTCGCCGACATCACCAGAGCATCCACCGACTCCGGATCTTTTTCAAGAATCTTTTCAACGACAATCAGGGCATTCTCATTGTCCTTTTTATGGAGATATAAAATTGCCAGCTCTTTTTTCAGAAACAACGATTCGGGATCCTTTTCTATGGCCATTTGCACCAGAGAAATAGCTTCATCCAGGCGACCCTGTTTTTTCAATAATTCAGATTCCATGAACAGATAATAACTGTTGTCCGGATATGCATCACCTCCAGCCTGCTGAGACGCTATCATCGGATCACTTCCAATATGATCTTCAGGCATATCTGACTTCACTGTCTTCAGACCACATGCCGCAAGAATAAAAATAAAACAAATTATAGCAATTAACGTACCAATCAACTTTTGCATTTTATTGTCCTGATTTGAGCTATCATAAAATTTACTCATACAAATTAAAATCCGGGATCTCTTCTTTGAAAAACATTTTCATCTTTTTTATGATATTTTTTTCAAGCTGGCGAACCCGTTCCCGGGAAATACTATATTTATCACCAATATCCTGTAACGTTAACGGTGTGTCTGTAAATATCCGCCGGTCAAATATCTCCAGTTCTCTTTCTGCCAATTGAGTTCTGAATACCGCCACATTTTCCTGTAAAAGCGTTTCAATTTCTTTTTTGGCAACCTGACTCTCGATAGAGGCATCATTGGAACTTAAAAACGCCCCTCTTTCAGTATCAGAGTCTTCTTTGAGCGGGGCATCCAGGGAAAGATCCCAGCCGTCAAGCCGCTGGTCCATTTCCATTACCTCTTTTTCTGAGACCCCCAGCCGGTCGGACAAAAGCTGGGTATGCGGAACAAACCCTTCTTCAATTAATTTCTGCTTTTCTTTTTTGAGCTTGAAAAAAAGTTTACGCTGCCCCTGAGTGGTTCCGATTTTTACCAGCCGCCAGTTGTCCATTATGAACTTTAAAATATATGCTTTTATCCAGAAAGAGGCATAATAAGAGAATTTAACGTTTTTATACGGATCAAATTTCTGCACCGCATGCATCAACCCGATATTGCCCTCCTGAATAAGATCCAGCAGGTTCTGCATCCACACCCGCTGAAATTCCAGCGCAATTTTCACCACCAGTCTTAAGTTGGAAGTAGCCATAATAAAGGCAGCTTCTGAATCATCCTGTTCGGTGATTCTTTTGCCAAGTTCGACCTCCTCTTCCCTGGTAAGGAGCCTGTATTGACTGATTTCAGATAAGTAGCGCTGCAGCGGATCATATCCAACAAGGTTTTTACCACTCCCTGATGCCGTTTTTGTCCTTGTCTGATCAACTGACAAAATATCGATATCTATTTTCTTTTTTTTATTACCACCCTTGCTGCGGCCTGACTTTTTTTTCTTTGGATCACTCATTATGATATCAACCGTCATTTTTTTTATTTCAAATCATTGCATTCAAATAACATCATGCGATTACGTTCCGGTCATTTAAAAACTTCTTTATTACATAAATGATTAAAAAGTGAAAGGATAACCGGATTTGCATTACAATTCTTATAATGATAAATTCCAACTATCAATTACTAAATATAAAAAACACTATATTTCCAGCATGCTTGTTAATTTAATATTATATTATTTCTTGATATGACGAATTATTATATTTGAGATAGACAAAAAAAACAAATCATGGTATTTGGTTTTTTTTATTACATGCGCATGTAGCTCAGCT
>JAQIBZ010000573.1 GCA_027858815.1 Desulfobacteraceae bacterium | reverse complement strand
CAACCGGGACGATACCGCAGTGTTCACAATGAATCATTGGTACCGGTGTTCCCCAGAACCGCTGCCTGGAAATTCCCCAGTCGCGGAGCCGGTAATTAATCGACCGTTGCCCTAAGTTTTCTTTTTCTATAAAGTCAGCAATCTTTTCCTGGGCATCTTTGTTTCCGATTCCGTCAAACTGCATGGAGTTGACCATAATACCCGGCCCGGTATAGGCTTCCGTTACCGCAATATCCGTGATGTCCTGATCTTCAGGCTTGATGACCACAATGATCTCTAAGTCGTATTTTTTGGCAAACTCAAAATCCCGTTGGTCATGGGCCGGAACTGACATGACCGCCCCGGTGCCATATTCCATTAACGCAAAGTTTGCCGCATAAACAGGCATTCTTCGATTGGTCAGCGGATTAATGCAATAAGCGCCGGTGAAAACACCTTCTTTTTCATAATCTTCAATCGTCTGGCTGGAACGGTTTTCCAGAGACATCCGCTCCTGGAATTCAATAATTGCCTGTTTTTGAGGAGTGCTTTTGGACAAACTTTCAACCATGGGATGTTCCGGTGCCAGGCACATGAAAGTCGCACCTAAAACAGTATCATGGCGGGTGGTAAAAACTTTGATAACGTGATCGGATGCTTCAACAGCAAAGTCAATCTCAGCGCCAATGCTTTTTCCGATCCAGTTTTTCTGCATGGTGGTGACTTTATCCGGCCATCCCGGAAGCTGGTCGCAATGATCCAGCAAATCCTGAGCGAAATCCGTGATTTTAAAAAACCACTGGGACAGTTTTTTTTGTCGGACCGGTTTGCCGCAGCGCCAGCAGGCCCCGTTTTCGACCTGCTCATTGGCCAGAACGGTATTGCATGGATCACACCAGTTGACATACGACTCTTTACGATAGGCCATTCCCTTTTTAAACATCTGGATGAAAAGCCATTGTTCCCAGCGGTAATAGTCCGGGGTGCAGGTGGCGATTTCACGGTCCCAGTCATAGCTGAAGCCGAGCTGTTTTAATTGATGTTTCATGGCCCGGATGTTTTCATAAGTCCATGCAGCCGGCTGGGTATTGTTTGCGATGGCAGCATTTTCAGCGGGCATGCCGAAAGCGTCCCATCCCATAGGGTGAAGAACATTAAAGCCTTTCATTGATTTATATCGGGCAATGACATCGCCGATGGTATAGTTTCTGACATGGCCCATATGGATTTTACCGGAAGGATATGGAAACATTTCAAGAAGAAAATACTTTTCCTTTGAAGTGTCTTCCGTAACAGCATATTGCTTGTTTTCTTCCCAATGAGCCTGCCATTTTGCTTCTATATTTTTTGGATCGTATCGATTTTCCATTTTCCGGCTTTTAATCCTTTTCTATGATATTGTGTGAATTTTGATCTCTAATGCCATAATAATAGATAAATATCAAGGAGAAGGAAATAATTAGGTAGAAGGTATAAGGTATAAGGCTGAAGGAAGAAAGTAAAATAAGTCATAACAACAGGTAATTAGATGCTATTGACTCAAAAAGGGCAAGCGGGTGCGTTTCTGCTTTACCTTCAGTCTTATACCTTCAACCTTATACCTCTTTAATCCATGCAACCTGCTTAAATCAAAAATTATTTGACTTGTAGCAATCAATTTCATATTTAGATATCAATCTTGGAACGTAGTTTTTTAGTGTTTAACATAAAATGTACCATTCGATCAGATACATTTCATCAATCGTTGTGCGGGTTGCCGGATCAGTGCAAAGCTACGTTTCAAAGTTTCATAGTTTGTAATATTAGATAATTAAAAGGATTTTTATGAGTATTAAGATATTGATCAATGCGGTTGATACGGAAGAATGCCGAATTGCCAAGGTAAGTAACAACCGATTAGAAGAGTTTCATATTGAAACAACGGCCAGGGAAGTCACCCAGGGAAATATCTATAAAGCGGTTGTCTCCAGGGTTGAGCCGAGTTTGCAGGCGGTCTTTGTGGATTACGGTGTAGAAAAAAACGGTTTTTTGCAGAAACATGAAATTCATCCGGATTATTTTTTGGATGATCCGACCGGCAGTCAATCCCTGAAGACGATTATCAAAACCGGCCAGGAATTGATGGTCCAGGTAACCAAAGAACCGTTTATGAAAAAAGGGGCCATGCTCACCACATTTGTTTCAATTCCCGGGCGGCATACGGTTTTGATGCCAGGCAGCAAAAATGTTGGTGTGTCCCGTAAAATAGAAGATGACGTTGAACGAAAGCGTATCAAGGAAATGATGGGCGCAATGCTGCCCGAGGGATTCGGGATCATTGTGCGCACGGCAGGCCGGCAATGTACCAAAACAACCCTTTCCAAAGAATTCCGGACTCTCATGCGGGTGTGGAAAACGATTATAAAAGGAGTGAACGATTCCGCGCCGGTTCTGCTGCATAAGGAAAGAACCCTGGCCCAACGGGTCATCCGTGATTATTTTACCCCGGATATTTCAGAAATTCTCATTGATGATGAAACGGTTTATAAAGAAATCATAGAATTTATCAAACTGATTTCACCGCAGCATCAAAAGATTGTTAAAAGATATAAAACCGACAAGCCGATTTTTTCAAAACATCAATTAGAAGACCAGATTGCTTCTATTTTTGAAAATCGTGTCAGTCTGACATCCGGTGGGTCGATTGTTATAGAGCAGACGGAAGCACTGGTTGCTATTGATGTCAACTCCGGCAAGGCAACCCAGAAAAAAAATGTGGAGGAGACCGCCTTACAGACAAATCTGGAGGCCGCCGAAGAAGTTGCCCGTCAGCTACGGCTCCGGGATTTTGGCGGCCTGATTGTGATCGATTTTATTGATATGCGGGACCGCAAAAACAGAGCAAAAATTGAAAAGGCGATAAAGGCGGAACTGAAAAGCGATAAAGCCCGTACCAAAGTTGGCCGGCTTTCGGTTTTTGGGCTACTGGAAATGTCCCGTCAGCGTATCCGGCCGTCCATTCAGTTTATTAATTCTCAGCCCTGCCGGTATTGTCGCGGGAAAGGGGTTATTCCTACAGTGGAATCCCTTGGGCTGAATTTTCTCCGGCGGATGCGTCTTGAAACACTGAAAGACGGTGTTTCCGGAATCAAAGGATATGTCCCTAAAGAGGTGGCCGCTTATTTGCTGAACCGGAAGAAAAAGGAACTCTTAGAACTTGAGCTTCAACGGGATGTCACCATTACCATAGAAGAAGACCTTTCCATGATACCCGGAGAGGGGCAAATCGTCAGGGAATAGGGGATGTCCTAAAAAGAACTGTTTGACGATATCATTATTTTCAAGTATGGAGTGTTCAATTTCTAAAAAATGTGATCTGCTTATCCACTTTAGTTAAGTGACTGTCCAAGATCTATGCATCTTGGCAGTTATTTAACTAAAGTGGATAACCAGGTATAAAGATTTAAATCAGGAGGTAAGTTTTGGTAAATACAGCATATGCAATGGGCCAGTTGGGTGGCACCGGCGGGTCGGCAGCAGCAGGCGGCGGATTTGGTGCTTTTATTCCGATTATTTTAATGTTTGTGATTTTTTATTTTCTGCTGATTCGGCCCCAGCAAAAAAAGGCCAAAGAACACCAGGAAATGATAACAGGCCTCAAGAAAGGCGATAAAGTGATTACCAGCGGCGGCATTCATGGTCAGATCACGTCATTGGATGATGCAACGGTAACCATTGAGATTGCAGAAAAAGTCAGGATTAAGGTGACGCGGAGTACGCTTGCCGGTTTGAATAAATAGCAGTGCCCGACCGAAAACGCTCAAATCGCATTTGTCATTACGAGGAGTGAGGAACGAACGACGAAGTAATCCCCGGCTTTTCATGAGATTGCGTCAGTCGTGCCTCCTTCGCAATGACAGAAAATTTTTAATCGAGGTGGTCTTCGGTCGGTTAATAAATAAGAAAACTTGATTTTAAAAAAATAAAAATGATACAAGAAAGATCCTTGTTATTAAAAGGATATGGCATTTCAGGCGGTACTCGTGATTCTGGATCAAGCAAGATTGTGTAACAACAGACAACAAGAAAGGGCAATGCATTGAAAGATTTTTCCTGGCGAATTCCGGTTATCGGACTGGTATTGATTGTGGCAGTCATCTATGTCATCCCGACGTTTAAACCCGGATGGTGGCCGAACAAGCAGATTAACCTGGGGCTGGATCTTCAGGGGGGAATGCATCTTGTTCTGGAAGTTAAAACCGAAAAAGCGGTGGAAAACACTGTGGAACGGATTCGGAACGAACTGAGAGATTCTTTTCGCAATGAAAAAATCCGGCATAAAGGGATTGATTATTCCGGCAAACAGGCGCTCACCGTTAAATTAATGAACCCGGATGATCTGGATAAGCTTGATAGCGTTCTTGAAAAAAATTATGCAGATGTTCGGACAAAATCCAGTTCTGTTGAGAATGGAACGAGAACGGTTGAAATCGAATTGTCTGACGAATGGGTGGCCCAGATCAAGAAACAGGCTACGGAACAGGCCCTGGAAACCATTAGGAATCGGATCGATCAGTTCGGCGTCAGTGAGCCGGATATTCGTGTGCAGGGTGAGCGGCGCATTCAGATTCAGCTTCCCGGTATCCAGGATCCGGAGCGGGCCAAGGACCTGATCGGAAAGACCGCTTTACTGGAATTCAAATTGCTGGATACGGAACATGATCTAGGCGCTGCGTTAAATGGCAATGTGCCGCCGGGCAGTGAAATCCTCTATCAGTCAACGGATTCTTCCGATCCGAAACAGGCTGCCGCCCAAAAACAGCCGTATCTGGTCAAAAAACGCGCATTAATGACCGGGGCATATCTCACCGATGCGCGGGTTTCGATTGATTCCCAGTTTAATGAACCGTATGTGTCCATCGATTTTGACAAAAAGGGTGCCAAGATATTTGAAAGAATCACGGGCGAAAATGTTAAAAAAAGGATGGCGATTGTTTTAGATAACAAAGTGTATTCCGCCCCCACCATCCAGGAAAAAATTCCCGGCGGCAGTGCCCGGATTACCGGCAGTTTCAATACTCAGGAAGCCCATGATTTGGCCATTATTTTACGGGCCGGTTCACTTCCGGCGCCGGTTGAAATTATTGAAGAAAGAACCGTTGGCCCCTCCTTAGGACATGACTCCATCACCAAAGGAATTTCCTCCATTGTGGTGGGTGGCATCCTGGTGCTTATCTTTATGATCATTTATTACAAGGGTGCCGGACTGATAGCGGATTGTGCGCTGATTATCAATATCCTGCTGATCGCGGGCGGGCTTGCCATGTTTCAGGCGACACTGACCCTGCCGGGTATTGCCGGTATTATTTTAACTATCGGTATGGCGGTGGATGCCAATGTGCTTATTTTTGAGCGTATCCGGGAGGAGATGCGGCTGGGCAAGACGCCCATTGCCTCGATGACCACCGGTTTTGAACGCGCCACCCTGACCATTCTGGATGCCAATGTCACAACACTAATTGCCGCTTTGGTGCTTTTCCAGTTCGGAACCGGTCCGGTCAAAGGGTTTGCCGTGACATTGAGCCTGGGGGTTTTGGCCAGTTTGTTTACGGCATTGATTATCTCCCGTTTGATTTTTGATTACCTGTATGTTTCGGTTCGAGTTAAATCTTTAAGCATATAAAGGAATGCGTTGATGGAGTTTATTAAACCCGGTATCAATCTCAATATTATCGGAAAACGGTATATTGCCTTTGCATTTTCAGCGATTCTTATCCTGGTAAGCATTGGATCTCTAATTGTTCACGGCGGCCCAAATTACGGCATCGACTTTGCGGGCGGTACCATTATTCAGATCAAATGTGAAAAACCGGTCACAACTGACAATATAAAGGCCGGACTTGCCGAATTAGGCTTAGACGGCTCAGCAGTCCAGCGTTTTGGCGAAAAAACGGACAATGAATTTCTTGTCCATACCAATCAGACGCTGATCACGGACAAGGGCTTTTCAGAGCAGGTCAAAACTGAGATGGAAAAATCTACCGGCGCAGGTATTGAAATTCGCAGAATAGAGATGGTGGGACCTCAGGTGGGTAAGGATCTTCAGGAAAAAGCCTTGTTCGCATTGTTTTATACCCTTTTGTTTATCACAATTTATATTTCCGGGCGATTTGAGCAAAAATGGATGATCAGCGCGGTGATGGCCGCCGCACTCATCGGCGCTGTTTTTTTCTTTAACCTGTTTGAAGTCAGCATTCCATTTTTGATTGCCGTGGCGTTGGTTGTTACGCTGGTTTTATTCTGGCAGCTTCGGCTCAAATACGCCATGGGCGCGGTGGTTGCCCTGATGCATGATGTGATGATCACCATTGGTGTTTTTTCCATACTCGACATCGAATTTTCGCTGCCGATCATTGCCGCGCTGCTGACAATTGTCGGATATTCATTAAATGATACGATTATCGTTTATGACCGGATTCGTGAAAATTTAAAAAAATACAACCGGTTGCCGGGTGATGAAATCATCAACAAAAGTATTAATGAAACATTAAGCCGGACAATTCTGACGTCTTTCACGACTCTGGTTGTTCTGGCGACGCTCTTTTTTCTTGGCGGTGATATTATTCACGATTTTTCACTGGCCCTGCTTGTAGGCATTGTTATTGGAACGTATTCGTCGGTTTATGTGGCCAGCCCGATCCTGCTGTTAATTCAGGATGACGGTGCAGCCGGCAGAGT
>JAQIBZ010000055.1 GCA_027858815.1 Desulfobacteraceae bacterium | reverse complement strand
ATGGCTGTCGGGTTTACCATCAATCATATTGCTGCGGTTTTTTTGCCTGCCGTGGGCGGTCTTTTATGGCTGGTGGATTACCGGATTCCGTTTGTAGGCGGTGCCATATTCAGTTTTTTTTCTTTATTGCTGGTTCAGCAAATTCCCGGGCAGCTTGAAAAACACAGAAAAACTGTTTAGTGTAATATAAATAACTATTAAATCAGATAAATTCTTCATTTAACGATTGGTCTGCAAAAACCCAGATTCTTTTGTTTCAGTATAAGAACAGGAAATTGGCAAAGAGTATATGAAAAACAATAAACCACGGCTATCCGCCCTGATTTTGAAAAATATGATGTTCATCGCCGTTTTGTCTATCGGGCTTTTTTCCATTCTCTGGACGTCTAATCAGTATACCGATTTTAAGACGGAAGTAAGGCAATTGCGGGAAGATTATATTGCTTCCAAAAAAAACCTTCTGAAATTTCAGGTGGAAAATGTTGTCGATTATATTCGGTACATGAAAAACCAGACGGAAAAAAGACTTAAGCTTTCCATAAAAGAACGAGTTTATGAGGCCCACCAGATAGCATCCGGCATATATCTCCAAAATCGGGATTTAAAATCTGATGATGAAATAAAAAAAATGATAAAAGATGCCCTGCGACCAATCCGTTTTCACAGCGGTCGGGGCTATTTTTTTGCGGTTTCAATGGACGGGGTAGAACAGCTTTATCCGGTAAGGCCGGAATTTGAAGGGAAAAATCTGCTGAACCTTCAGGATGCAAAAGGCAATTTTGTTATTCAGGATGAAATTAAAATTATCCAGGAATCTGGAGAGGGATTTGTTCAAGACTACTGGCCGAAACCGGATAAAAATCCTGAAACGGCATTTTTAAAAATATCATTTATTAAGTATTTTGAGCCCCTGGGTTGGTATCTGGGAACGGGTGAATATTTAGATGATGTCACACAACAAATCCAGTCGGAAGTTATCCGTCGAATAGTGGATCTCCGGTTTGATGCGGAAGGGTATTTTTTTGCAAGCACCTATGCGGGAGATCCGTTGCTTTCGAATGGGAAAATTACCAAAGGAACCAACAGTATTTGGAATTTGACGGATCCCAATGGTGTCAAAATCATCCGGAATCAGTACAAGGCTGCCCAAAATCCGGATGGCGGGTTTGTCAGCTATCACTGGCAAAAACTGAACTCAAAAGCGCTGTCCCCTAAAATATCATTTGTAATCGGCATCCCTGACTGGGAATGGATTGTCGGTGCCGGCAGCTATCTGGATACCATTGAACAAATTTTTGTGCAAAAAAAGGCCGCATTAAAAAAAGATTTGATCAATAAGCTGCTGAAGAGTTTTTTTATTCTGCTTGTTCTGCTGCTGGTATGTGTCTTGTGGGCACGACGGATTTCAGACAGAATTCAAAGCAGCCTTTCTGTTTTTTCTTCTTTTTTTAAGGCAGCGGCCAACCGTTCGGTCATCATTGATTCAAAAGAGCTGCACTTTCTGGAATTTGTTGATATTGCCGAATCAGCCAACACAATGCTGTCCGACCGCATCGGGATGGAAAAAAAATTGCAGGAAAAGGAAGCCACCACCCGGGCCCTGCTGGATATTCCTGATGTTGAAATTATTCTTGTCGACCCCAAAGGAATTTGTCTGGATGCCAATGTGGCTGCCGCGAAGCGATTCAACAAAACAGTATCAGAAATCGTCGGTAAGCCTGTCAAAGCCATCCAAACCTTTCCTGTATCGGTTGAAAAAAAGAGAAAATTTCATTTCATAACCGCTCTTCAATCAAAACAGGTCGTTCGTTTTGAAGACAAGGTTTATGGCAAAAATTACGAAAATATTTTTAAGCCGCTTCTCGATGACCAGGGTAATGTTTCCGGCATACTTATCTTTATGTTTGATATTTCTGAACGTAAAAAAAATGAAAACGAACGAGAACAGCTGATCATAAATCTGAAGAAGGCGTTGAGTGAGGTGAAAACCTTAAAAGGCCTGCTGCCGATCTGCTCTCATTGTAAAAAGATACGGGATGATAAAGGATACTGGGGGCAGATTGAGTCTTACATATCCAGATTCTCTGATGCGGAATTTTCCCATAGCATCTGCCCGGATTGTGCGGATAAGTATTATCCTGATTTGGCGCTTTATGATGATTGAAAGCCGCTATGAATTTTTTTTTGGGGTTTTACTTTGACTTTCCGGTCTTCAATTGTTTTTTGACTCCCCCGGCGAAAATGATCAGGCCGATGACCCCCATCACAATGGCGGGAACCAGGTTATGAAAGCCTTCCAGTTCGGGGCTGATATAAAGCGTATGGGTCTGCATATACG
>JAQIBZ010000547.1 GCA_027858815.1 Desulfobacteraceae bacterium | reverse complement strand
GATCGTCTTCTTCGTTGCGCCAACAGTTACATAACCCGTTATGCGCCTGTTGACGTGCCTTGAATACGAACAAAAATTGCGGCGCTATTCCGGTATATTAATATTTTCCAGTTCCCTTAAATAAATCCATTACCGTCAGTTGACAATTGCTTCAACCTTCCATAAAATCATTTCTAATTATTTATTCATTCGCTAAGGAGGCATATCCGATTGCTCCAAACATTAATACAAACATTACCAATCAAATAAGGATATCCCATGATGAAAAAAACGATCTTTCTGACCATCCTTTTTATGTCAATATTTATGACTTCAACGATAATATATGCTGACACTTTATTACCAAAAGTCATTGAAACCACTATAGGGAGCATCCCTGAAGGTTACAAGATTATTCCTGAATCCGTCAAAATGAGTGATGATATGCGGCAAATTGCTTTTGCAGCGTATTCCGACAGTACACATAATATTGTCCAGACCAACAATTATAACAGCCCGGTATATTATGCGGTGCAACCGAATATGCCAATCTGGGACCTGTACAGCACAAAATGCGCCTATATCGCATACAAAAATAAAGAATCTGCTGTCATTGCTGTTAACGATAAAATTATTGATAATATTGATAATGCTGACAATTTTATCTTCAACATTTTTGGATCTCGATATGCATGCAGAGCTCAAAAAAACGATCGTCAGTTTGTGATTGTGAATGGCAAGCCCGGAAAGTCATATGACGGCATTCTGATCAAGGACAATTTTTACTTCAGTCCGGATGGAGAACGCCTTATCTATGTGGCCGTAAAAAACAACTCCTGCGTGGCAGTGGTAGACGGCCAGGAAGAACCACAGGCCTTTACTTTAATCGAGAATGCCCGGTTCAGCCTTGATTCGACCCATTATGCTTACAAGGGCCGGATTAAAGGAAGCACAATGTCAGGCAAGGAAAAGTGGTGTGTGGTGAAAGATGGTCAGGCTGGCAACATCTATGACCATATCTATGATTTGATTTTCAGCAATGACAGTAAGCATCTTGCCTATACTGCTATCAAAGATAGAAAAATGGTGCTTGTTTTTGATGGTCATGAAATGGCTCCTCATGACAGGGTTGGATTACCGATTTTCTCTTTTAATGCGAAAGCATTTGCTTATGCCTATGCGGATAAAGACAAATGGTATGTTCTTTTGAACGATAAGGAAATGGGACCTTTTGATAAGATTTTTAAATTCAATTTCAGCCATGATTCAAAAAGAAATTCATTAATCGCCATAAATGACGATGCGTGGTTTTGCACAGTGGACGGGGTTAAAGGACCTGATTTTCAAAAAATGATTGAATCCTTTAAATTCAGCCTGGACTCTTCCCGCTATGTTTATGTAGGCGCGGATGAAACCGGCGCTCGGGTTGTCACTGATGGCAAAAGAAGTCAGAAGTACTTAGCTGTGGGTGAACCTTATTTCAGCCCGGATTCAAAACATTTAGTTTACCGGGCCTTACGCCCCGGGGAAGAGAGCTGGATTACCGTTCTTGACGGCAAGGAATCCTCAATAGAATACTATGGTATCGGCAAATATCAATTCTCCCCGGATTCAAAGCATCTGGCTTACCCGGCAACTGACAGCACCGAACGATCTCTGATGATTGTTGACGGGGTTGAACAGTGTTCGGATCAAAATTTTAAAATTCTCGGTGATCCGACTTTCAGCCCGGATGGTAATTATATTGTCTATCATGCGCGGGCTGGTGACGAAAAGTGGCATTTAATTGTCAATGGCCAGGTACTTCCGGAAGTCTATGGCGGATTTTATAAAGGAACGCCCATCCTTTTTGATTCTCCGACCCAGTTTCATACCATTGGAATTAAACCCGGCGGCACGGAATTTGTCGTCATCGATGTAGATATTCCGGAAACACTTAAGCTGACATCAGGTCTTAATAACACATTATGAAATCAATTTTTAAACGCATTATGCGCCCCATTTGCTATCTGTGCCTCGCTTTCTGTCTCTGTATGAATGTGGCCGTGTCCCAGGAAACGACCACTCTATCCTCGGCATTTGCCGGTCAATGGCCGTATCATTCGAGCAAGGCGATTGCAATGGATTCGCAAAACCGATTAATATATTTGGGGGATGGAGATACAATTAACATCCTGGATTCAGAACTGAATTTCATTTCATCTTTTGTGGTAACAGAAACCAGTCAAATCGGCGGCCTCTTTTATTCAGCAACTGATAACTTACTTTATATTGCATGCGGAACAGATGGACTCAAAATTTATGACATTACTGATCCGGTGAATCCATTATTAGTTAATTCCTATCTCCCTGATTTTGAATCTCTTTATCCTGATTTCCGTGAAACATTGGGAGTTTTCATCGATGGTTCAAAAGCCTACCTTCCAAGCGGTATTGACGGAATGATTATCCTTGATATTACTGATAAAAAAAATCCTTCCTTGCTGTCTCAATCAACACTTTACGGTTCTTTTTACCAGCTCTCATACGCCATGGATATCTATGTATCCGGCAACTTCGCATTTGTAGCGGATCTTTATAATGGCCTTCATGTAGTCGATGTCAGCGATCCCAAGGATCCGGATTATAAAACTGGAATTGCCCTTGCTGGAGCAACGGATATTGAGGTATCTGGTGATTATCTTTATTTGGCAACTCAAGGCCTCGGAATGGTCATCCTGAATATTTCAACACCTGAAGAGACATCTCCAATTAGTAATTTTCTTGCTGCAGGCATTGCAACTTCAGTCCGGGTGGACGGTGCTTTTGCCTTTATTTCTTATGATTCAATCGGAATTCAGGCTCTTGACATTACTAATAAACTTGAACCTTATCACGATCCCACATGGATTTATGATACATCCGGCGGAAGCAGTTTGGGTTTATTTCATGATGAAAACTTTATATTTTGTGCAAACGATCAGTTTGGATTACAAAAAATTGACATAACGGACAAATCTAATATGCAGCCAGTTGCGTCATATAATACACCTGCAGATGCTGTTGCACTCGATGTTTCCGGGAACTATATTTATTCTGTTGATAATACCGTTGGTAATACTCCTGAAAATGAAGGTTTAAGAATCCACCAGATATCAACATCCAACAAGGTGGCCTTATTTACTTATAAGGGGTTCTGTGCGACGCCCGGAACAGCGAACGATATTCAGACTGATGGTGATTTCGCTTATGTGGCTGATGGGGATCAAGGATTGCAGATAATAAACATTTCTGACAAAACCAGCCCTGAAATAACCGGGAGTTATGATACATCAGGATATGCATGCGGCATTTTTCTTGACGCTAATTATGCCTATGTGGCTGACGGGGATCAGGGAATTTCAATTTTCAATATTACAGACACAATAAACCCGATTTTGACTGCTACGATAGATACCGATGGTTATGCCAGAAAAATTTTTGTCTACGAAGGCTATGCTTATGTGGCTGCAGATGATCAGGGCCTGATTATCATCAATATTTTGAACATAACCAGTCCTGTAATTTCTGGCATTTATGATACGGCAGGTACCGCAAGCGGAGTATTTGTCGAAGGTATGTATGCCTATGTGGCAGACGGAGAAAAAGGAATTTCAATAATTGACATCACCGATAAAGCAAACCCGATCCTTACAGGTACTTTTAATACCGATGGTTTTGCTGAAAACATCTCCGTTTCTGTAAATTATGTTTATGTTGCTGATGGACAAAATGGGCTTGTCACTATTGACGCGTCTATTCCTTCTCTGCCTAAATCAGTAAGTGAGTGGTCCTATAACTCACAGGGTATTACAACTGATGTATTTAGTGGATATTTCACCGATGATGAAGAGATATTCACATTTATCGCTGATGGAGGCGCAGGCATTATCGCAATTAACCTTAGTATTGAAGAAGTTACAGACATCAGCGATGGATCCTCAGGGAGCAGCAGCGGAGGATGTTTTATCCAAATGATAAAATAAAAATAGATGAATAAAAACACCGGAGCAGTTCCACAATTCGTTTTTTTAAAATCGAACAGCCACACGCTTGGGTAGGTTCCGTTAAATAAAGAAGTATGATGTAATCCACATTCTTACATGCCATTCTAAGTCAGCCACCTTTTTGACTTTCCGGGTGTGCCCGGAAATACAAACATCAGGCACACTTCATCCGGGTTCAGTCAAACAAACAGAGCTTTCTTTCAATACGTATAGCAGGCACTGTGGAGATTGCTCATCAAATCCTGCGCATGATCCACAAGCTTTCATAATCTTTCATTTTTTCTTATTAAATCTGCTGCGGTGCTTGATATTAATGTTTTTATTTACTAATATCATATTCAGTCAATTGTATAAATTATTGAAGAAACAGGTTAAAAACAATGAAAACAATCAGCCGCATCATAATCGCTCTGATAGTTATTATCGCAACCGGTATCCTGCCTGCGTGTTTCGATAAGGATCAGGCAGACATCTATTATTCAAAAGCAAAAACCTGCTATGAAAACCAGGACTTTCTGTGCGCCAAAACCGCTCTTGAAAAAGCCATTGAGATTAATCCTGAATTTGCCGGTGCTTACGCAAATTTAGGAGAGGTGAGTCTCAAGCTTGGGCAAATTTCAAGTGCCCGTGAAGCTTATATAAAAGCCGTTGATCTGGCTCCCGAAAATGCTGACGTTCAAATGAAGCTGGCGACATTATATCTTCTGAATAAAGAAATACTTAAAGCAAAAAAAATATTGGAAAAAGTGTTAGATACTCACCCGGACAACCTGCCCGCAAACTATCTTTTAGCTGAATTTTTTGTGATAGAAAAAGATTTTGAAAGCTCAGCAAAATTATTTATTACAATTATCAATAAAGATAACAGCCAGATCCGGGCTTATCTGAACCTCGCTTCAATTTTTATAAAAACAGGGAAATTTGACGAGGCGGAAAGATATCTTAAAACCGCACATGCCAGCAATCCTTCTTCTTTGCACACCATCATTGCGCTATATAACTTATACGCCAACCAGCAAAAATATTCTCAGGCAGAACAACTCCTGCGGAGTTCAATTCTAATGAACCCGGACAAAAGAGAACTGCATCTTCTGCTTGGAAATCTGTATTTTAAAATGGCAAAATGGGAACAATCAGAGACCGAATACCTAAACGCCGTCAGATTGAGACCAAAAGACCCTGAATCATATATGGTTGCTGCTAATTTCTATAAATCAATAAACCGCCCAGAACAGGCGCTTGCAATGTATCAAAGAGCACTCGCCATTCAACCTGAGAATCTTGGGATTCTACTGCATCTTGCCCGATTCCATCTAGCCAACCAGAACTTCAAAGATTCTGAAAAGTACATAAATAAAATATTTCAACAAAATCCGGATTATTTCCCGGCAAAAATTCTTAAAGGTGAAACATTCATCGCAAAATATAAATGGGATGATGCAATTTTATATATCTCTGATTTAATACATAAAAACCCTGAAGTTTCCCAATTATATTATTTAAAAGGGATATCCCATTTAAAGAAAAAAGAATCTGATCTGGCAAAGATTGAATTCGGAAAAATCCCGCCAGCCGGCCCTGAATATATTAACTCAAAACTGATGCTTGCCGGCATATTTATTTCCGAAAACAACTTTTTACAGGCAAATGAATCCGCAGAAACGATTCTCAAATTAGCCCCGGACAATTATCAGGCAACAAAACTTCTTGGCAATATTTATATGCAGGATAATCAGTATGATCGAGCGAAAAATTATTTTTCAACTTTAATCGAACTATCACCTCAAAATCCTGATGGTTTTTTCCTGCTCGGCTTACTCAACAAACGACAGCAAAAATATGAGGAAGCAGTAGCTAATTTTGAAGCTGCTCTGGCAAAAGGCCATTCAGATATCAATGTTTTAGTAAATCTTATTTCTTCATTGCTCAAAAACAATATGGTTGATGATGCCATTGCCAGATGTGATCAAACTCTTCAGAAAATAAAAGGCCAACCTCATTCACAGGCTATAATTTATAATTTAAAAGGAAAATTATTTTTAGCACAAAATCGTGTTGCCCTGGCGGAAAAATCATTTAAGTCCGCCATTCTCTCGAATTCAAATTATTTGCCGCCCTATTATACGCTGGCAAAGATTTACTTTTCAGAAGGCCGAGAAGACAAGGCCATCAGCCAGTATAGAAATGCCATCGGGAATAGTACCGGGACCCAGCAGGAAATGTCGAATATGATGCTCGGTATCATTTTTTCCATCAAAAAACAATGGGACCTTGCTGAACTCCATTACCGAAAAGCGTTAAAAATCAATCCTGACTTTGTACCGGCAGCCAATAACCTGGCATATCTGTTAGCAGAGCAGGATAAAAATCTGGATGAAGCCTTAAGATTTGCCCAGAAAGCCAAAAAAATCCTGCCGGATGACCCAAGGATTCAGGACACGCTGGGATGGGTTTACGTTAAATTAGGCTTCTATGAACAAGCCATACATGCTTTTTCCGATAGCATCCGACATCTTCCTGACAATGCGACACTGCATTATCACCTTGGAATGGCGTATTACAAAAAAGGCGAAGCCCGTCAGGCAAAAGCGGCCCTGGAGCAAGCCTTAAAACTAAACAATGACTTTACCGGAGCTGATCAGGCGGCAAAAATTCTGGCAGAAATTGGGTGAATTCTTATTTTTTGGAGCACGGATTTTTGAGATCAGAGATAAATTCCATGTTATTTGAAAAAAATCAATCTTCCCGTTTAACGGGAGGGGATAAACCCGTCCATCTAACGGGAGGGGGTAAACCCCTCCCCTACGTTGGCTTTGTATTTAATCGTTAATATGACCATACTCCGTAGGGTGCGGGGTTCATCCCCGCCCACTCTGGGGTATTGGGTTTTTAAATTTTTTCGTCATGTCTCGCATCATGACCCAAAAATTATCTATTCCTGAATCGGACGTTTAAAAAAATACAATTAATGAAAATTATTCCATTCAAAATATTAATCATCTGCATACTTTTGCCGCCGGTTCTTTACCTTTTATCCGTCAGTTCCCTGGAAAATTTTCTACAGAAAAAATATGAAAGAGAAATCACTAACGTTTACCTTTC
>JAQIBZ010000050.1 GCA_027858815.1 Desulfobacteraceae bacterium | reverse complement strand
ATGGCTGTCGGGTTTACCATCAATCATATTGCTGCGGTTTTTTTGCCTGCCGTGGGCGGTCTTTTATGGCTGGTGGATTACCGGATTCCGTTTGTAGGCGGTGCCATATTCAGTTTTTTCTCTTTACTGCTGGTTCAGCAAATTCCCGGGCAGCTTGAAAAACACAGAAAAACGGCTTAAGTCAATAAATAATGGTTTATGCAGACCATTCATATTCTCGGCGGTGCGGTGATGGGAAAAGACGCAGAAGAAGGTGTGATTGATAAGGATAACCGGGTGTTCGGGTATGAAAACATGTACGTGTGTGACGGGTCCATGATTTCCGCCAACATCGGCGTCAATCCGTCTTTGACGATTACTGCGCTTTCCGAACGGGCCATGAGTAAAATCAGGCCAAAAGATAAAACACTGTAAAACGAGTATTTGTGTTTTAAAATTTTCAAATTTAACTTCTACATCAAAAACACAATGAAATACAATGAAATATTGACAATTTATGTTTTTTTTGTCATTGTACTATACAAATGTATAGTGAAAATAAATTAACATCAAGACAGGTAGAAATACTTGATTTTCTTTGTGAATTTCAAGACAAAGAAAGAGTGGCCCCAACATACAGGGAAATTGCCAATCATTTTGGCTTTAAAAGCACGAAAGCGGCGACCGATCATGTATGTGCTCTGGAAAAAAAAGGATATTTGCGCCGCCATGGCCGCAGATCTCGAGGCATCGAAATAATCACTTCCTTGAAGCAAACAATTGCGGAATCTATTGCCGTACCGATTCTGGGGGTTATCCCGGCAGGAACACCTGAACATAAAACTGAACACCAGGACGGAACAATAGCTATCGATGCATCCTTTCTTGAAGGGGTAAGTCATCACCGGCTGTTTGCTCTGCAAGTAAAAGGGGATTCCATGATAGGCCGGGGTATACATGAAGGAGATTGGGTAATTGCGGATGCTGTTCCCCATGAAAATGATGTGGTCGTGGCTTTAATTGACGGAGAGAATACTTTAAAGACCCTTGCCAGAAAAAAGAGCAGTTTTTATTTAAGGGTTGAAAATCCTGACTATAATGATTGGATTCCTGTAAATGAATTAATAATACAGGGTACTGCCAGGACTATTATAAGGCGGATATAAAAGAACATGAAGACCGCTGCAAAAATATCAGACCTTACAAAAGCACACGGGGTAACACCCCCGGGAATGATGTTTTACGACACCCTTCAATCGGTCCGAAAAGACATCAACCTGTTAGGCTATGTTTCGGTTATCGAGCGTGCATGGGAAGAGTTAAAACTTAACGGGGTGCTCTGCCTTGATTGTCGTCCTGTATTGTATTTCAAGGAACATGGCCGCCCCCTATCTTTAAGAGATCGCCTCCGCTTGCAAAAGCTTTTCTGGAACCAGGGAGTGGCAAACATTCTTGTTCTGGCTGATCCAACGACTGTCAATATTTATTCCGGTTTGACCAAGCCACAAAACGAGGAATCGGATAATGATACTGCTGAAAATTCACTGATTGAAACGTTCGATCGAGTTGGTTACGTACAGCGCATCCGGACATTATTCCATGACTTGGCGACCGGTCATTATTACGAAAAAAACAGGCCGGTTTTTGATCCCAATCAAACTGTTGATGCCTGGCTTTTGGACAACCTCCGGGCATTGCGTAATGCATTGATTATAGGCGATAAAGGACTCAGTCCCACAGCAGCCCATGCCTTTATCGGCCGGGTTCTTTTTCTTTGTTATCTGCTTGACCGGGGAATTGTTTCCATAGGAACTCCGGCTCGGGGGCAGAGCGCAACTATGTTGCTTGCCAAGAGCTTGGAAAGCGGTTCCTTTGATTTTCAATTAACATATCTTTACAATCTATTTACCGACCTTAAAACCCGGTTTAACGGCAATATGTTTGATCAGGACCTGGAGAATGAGAAAAAACTCATCAAACCCATCCACCTTAAAAAATTAAGTCTTTTTCTCGGCGGTCATGAAGTGGAAAGCGGTCAGCGTTATTTTGGTTTCTGGCCGTATAATTTTAAAATGATTCCGGTTGAAACAATCAGTGCTATTTACGAAGATTTTTTAGCAACCGAAGATCCCGAAGAAAAACGGGGAGATGGTGCCTTTTATACGCCGCGGTTTTTAGCGGAAATGGTTGTGGATACAGCCGTTCGGGATAATTCAATTGTTTTTAACGGGTCTTTTCTGGATCCTGCCTGCGGCTCAGGCATTTTTCTGGTCATCCTGTTTAACCGCTTGGCAAACAAATGGATTCACTCACAGACCGGACGCGTCACTTATTCCACCAAAGCCAATGCGCTTCGGGATATCCTCGCTCGTCAGATTCGAGGCGTTGATGTTAAAGAAACAGCTTGTCGGATCGCCTGTTTCAGTCTTTATCTGGCATATCTTGATTTTTTTAACCCCCCGGACATTCAAAAGCATGTGGAACGGACCGGCCAGCCGTTGCCAAAGCTGTTAGATTATGGCGACACCCCTGATCGGCCCCCAGCGGATATCCCGGTTATTTTAAAAGCCGATTTTCTTGATAATGAAACATTTTCCGGTGAAGCCTTTGACTGCATTATCGGTAATCCGCCCTGGAAAGGAAGAGGAAGCAAGCAAATCGCCCAGCAATTCATGCAAAAATCGCCTGAATTGCTCAAAAAAAATGGAACCGGCTGTCTCTTGTTGCCCACTAAAATTCTGCAAAACCAGACAGATGCTTTTCAGAGAAAATGGTTGAAACAGGTATCCTTGGAGACGGTTTTGCAGTTGGCAGACTATCGGCGTTTGCTGTTCCAGAACGCGAAAACACCAGCCTTTATAGCGCGGTTTAAGAATGCTGCTCCTCAAGTTTCGCAACACAGGATCGAGTTTACGGCTCCCAAATTTAACCGTGATGGATTGCGAAAAGGCGTGGTGACTATTAACCCATCATCACGGACCTGGCTACCGCTGGCGGATATCCTTGCTGCAACTCAAAACAAAACAGCACCGGTTGTATGGAAACGACTGTTATGGGGAACGCATCGGGATCAAAAACTGCTTGATTTGCTTCAGTCTTTACCTCCATTAAGAGAACACGTTGACGTGCTCAGTGAGTTACGAAAACATAGGGATGAAAGAACAAAAAGGTGGATTATTGGTCAAGGAATTAAACCCTGGCTAAAGTCAAAGACAAAGTCAGATCGACTTCCTAAAAAAATTATCTGGCCTATAGATACTCCTTTTATTGAGGCAAAACCATGGAAAAGCGATTTACTTCTTTTGAAAAGAGATACAATTCCCCTTGAAGAAAGATTGGATAAGAAGAGATATCGCAAAGATGTGTTATATAGTCAGCCATCGTCTGAACTATTCCAAGCGCCAATGGTTTTGGTTAACAGAGGTTTTGAAAATATAGCGTATTGTGATTTTGATGTTCTTTTTCAACACTATTTACAATCAATTGCCGGGCCGCGCGAAGATGCTGAATTATTAATTTTTTTATCAGCATATTTGCGATCTAATCTTGCAAGATATTTTTTGTTTCACTCTGCAGTAAATTGGGGCACAGAAAGAGAATATGTCAATCTTGTAGAACTTTTACGGGTCCCCTTTCCTTTGCCGGGGCATGAATTTATTTCACCTGATTCAGAGAAAATCGTAAAGCAGGTCGCGCGAAAGTTCCATAACCTCAGGAAGCGATTGCAAGATACATTCAATGAATTGAAAGCAGATGCCAATCGATATTCTTTGTTAAAAGAAGAGGATTCAGACTTCAGCAAGCAATGGCAACAGGAAAGAAAACGTCAGGTAGATGCGGTTCAAAATGAAATCGAACCAATGATTTACAGTTATTTTGGCCTGACGGACCAGGAAATCATGCTGGTTGAAGATACTATTTACGTTTTTGAACCCAGTGCCACTCCAACGACCTGGAACACACCTAAAACAGTTACACTTAGTCCGTTAAACGATCCTCAAAAAAAATTATTAATTGAACCATATGCATCGAAAGGATTGAGCGCATATGCCGATACATTGACAAGCACATTAAATATATGGGCAGAAGCCGAAGGTTCAACATATCGTGTTCAAGCAGAAGGCGGAACTGACAAACTGACCGGCCTTGCTATGGTAACCGTTCGTCTTGCCCCAGCGGAAGCCGCATTTCAGGAGAAAAAGATTTCACAAAAACTGGCTAAAAATTTAAACAAATTTCATCAACATGCTTCAAAAGAGAACGGAACTCTACTTTACCAGCGAGATATTCTTCTTTTTCAAGGAAAGCAGATCCATGTCATTCGCCCAAACATTCTCCTGAACTGGACACGCACAGCAGCTTTAAACGATGCTGCTCGGATTTACGGGGAAATTGTTCAGTCTCACGAGGCTTTTTAATGGGTAAAGAGACGAGGGAATTCCAGGATCTTTTTCCGAAAGGGTATGTCCCCATTATTCTGGACAGTCTTTTTCAGGCAGGAGAAACGCTACAGCAAGAAACGGAAAATGAACATGAAAATCGAATTTCACGGCGACTTTACTACAGATTAATTCGAATTTATCCCTTCAGATCAGGCCCTCTTGATATTCGATTGCAACCTGAAATTGTTTCAGTTGATTCAGATAAAAGCACACCTATAGGTCAAATTGATTTTCTTGTGTCTTGTAGTCTTGGTGCTGAAGTCTATTTTGCGATAGAAGCCAAGCGGTTGAGAGTACGATCAACCAAAGGGAGAATGGATGCCGGAAATGATGATTACGTCAATGAAGGCATGATGCGTTTTATTTCCGGTCAATATGCACCATTTATGGTTACCGGTGCAATGCTCGGATATGTCTATGACGGGGATCTCAAAAAAGCCTGTTCCGGTGTTGCCAAATATATTGATGGTAAAATAAAAGAGCTCAAACTCATGCCGCCTAAAAAACTTGCAAAAACTTCAATTGTTGCCGGTAAGACAATTTACGAAACCCGGCATGATCTGAAGAAAAGAGCTTTTACCCTTTACCATGTCTTCTTGGGTGTTTGAAATTTTTACTTGCCAGCCTTTAAATATTTTTTGACTCCCCCGGCGAAAATGATCAGGCCGATGACCCCCATCACAATGGCGGGAACCAGGTTATGAAAGCCTTCCAGTTCGGGGCTGATATAAAGCGTATGGGTCTGCATATACG
>JAQIBZ010000081.1 GCA_027858815.1 Desulfobacteraceae bacterium | reverse complement strand
TGAATAGTCTACGGTCGTTGACGAACCCAAAACAGCGGGCTGAATTTTCCTGATATTTAGAAATGCCAGAAAATCAAGATGAGTTAAATCACTATATGTTGTGCTTGCCTAATTTCAATCTGAAGGGCCGAATAGCTATTGCAAGATGCACTGGGCAGGAGGATTTTGGCGGTGCGCACTGTGACAAGGAAGTTTGATTTTTTTGAATCCTATTTCCTGAACATTATCGTAATATTCCTGCACCGCATATAATCATTGATCATAAGTTTTAAAAGGGCCTGGTCATCACAAAATTTGGAAATCAATAGCCACAGCATATGTGCCGGCAATAAGTCGATAAAATGGTAGATCTTATATAGTCCGCGCTTTTTGAAACTTTTGCAATACTGCCGGAACATCGTTGGATTCTTCACCGTGGATCAGAATTTATAGTATGTCCGGAACCATGATCCGCCAGTCAAAATAAATGAGCAAGTCCGCGAGTTGACGTATGACGAATCATATGCGCAATCCTCATTTGAAGATGTCTGGGCGCAATAAATTGTGAACCGGCACAGGACTGGTGCCGCCAAAATCGTGAAAATGGCACGGGATTTCAGAATTTTTCGGGTATCATCCATTGATCCGGCATAACCGACCGCTCCTCCTAACGCCACTCCCGAACACGCCACAATAAAATACCTGTTAAAACTTGACATACAAGACGATTTCTGAGATATATCAAGTCGTAAAAAGCACTATCTTATTCCTTATTCCTTTTATTTCTAAAAATTATGCCGGATCATGTTCATCTTTTAGTTGAAACAGATCCGAAATAATAACTAGTCCGAAATCATTGTTATCTGAATGGCATGATTTGAAATCGGTTTTGCTATTGTTGAATAAAAGACTATTCAGTGACCCGGAGAAATTAAAACAAATGATTGCTAATGGGAATTAAAATAAAAAATGACAACATTATTTGAACCCGGCACAATCGGACAGATGAATATTAAAAATCGATTTGTCAGGTCAGCAACCGCCGAACTTTTGGCAACAGATGACGGTCGCGTGACAGATAAATATCTCAAGGCTTATAAACAGCTGGCAAGAGGTGGTGTTGGGCTTATCATTACCGGAAATTTCTATGTGAATCCTATCGGTCAAGCTGTGCCGAGAAGTATCGTTATGCATCGAGATGAAATTGTGGATGATCTCAGAAAAGTTGTGAAAACCGTTCATGAACACGGCGCTAAAATCGTTGCCCAGATTAATCACGCGGGTCGACAATGTTATCCCAATTTCATTAAACAAAAACCGATTGCACCATCAGCGGTTCGCGATATGATGTCGCTTGTCAAACCCAGACAGATGGCTCTAAATGAGATAGAAGAAACCATAACTGCTTATGGAGACGCTGCACGACGGGTAAAGGAAGCCGGATTTGATGGTGTGCAGATCCATGGTGCACATGGATATATGATTAATCAATTCCTCTCTTGTCACACAAACCGCCGGAAAGCTGAATGGGGAGGTTCTTTGGATAATCGAATGCGGTTTCTGATAAGGGTGTATGAATTAATCCGCGAAACCGTTGGCCCGGATTATCCAGTTCTGATTAAAATAAATGGAGAAGACTGCTTTCCAAATGGTGTAACCATTGATCAGTCATTGGCAGTGTGTGAAAAACTGGATGAACTGGGAATAGATGCCATTGAAGTGAGCGGTGGTATTGGCGAAACCGGATTTTCCACTATCCGAGGAGACATCCCCAGAGATCTACTGATAAAAAACCGGAATATTGCTGAAAAAATCCTCATCCGGTTTTTGATCGAAAAAAAAATGCGAAAAAATGCGGAATTCAGCGAGGCCTATTTTCTACCTTTTGCGACAGCTGTCAAGAAAAAGGTCAATGTACCAGTTATCTCTGTCGGTGGCATACGCCTCAGAGAAACAATGGAAAATATACTTAAAAACAAGGATACGGATTTTATTTCTTTATCCCGTCCCTTCATTCGTCAACCCAACCTGGTCAACCAATTTGAAAAAGGAGAAAAAGATCCCATTACCTGTAATAGCTGTAACCGGTGCTCGTTTGAGATGATTATTCATCATAAGCCAATGCGTTGCTATAATAAAGACACCCCTTAACAGATTGGACTTGATCAGAAAGTTTTTGACTATGTCTACAAGTATCACACCATTGTCTATCATCTCCTGTTTAGCAACACAACCTTAATAGATAGAGAGAAACAATGAAAAAAAAATTATTATTAATAAATCCGGCTCAAAGCAAAAAACCAAATCTGGCCAATCTGTTCACAATTCCATCATCAAGTTTAGGGTACCTGGCTGCACTGACGCCTCCCGATTGGGATATAAAAATTAATGATGAAAATATTGAGGATTTAACTTTTGAGGAGGCTGATCTTGTCGCTATAACGACCTACACCTGTAATGCACCCAGAGCATATGAAGTATCTGAGATTTACAGGCGAAAAGGAATAAAAACAGTTATTGGCGGCGTGCATGTCTCAATGCTGCCTGATGAAGCCGCACAGTATGTTGATACTGTTGTTACAGGTGAGGCAGAATCAGTATGGGGAACTGTATTAAAGGATTTTGAGAAAAATGAAATGAAAAAGCGGTACACGTCAGAACTTATTTCTCTGGAAAATCAAGTTCACCCCAGAACGGATCTCTACTCCAGAAAATATAAATTGTTTACAGTGGAAACGTCCAGAGGCTGCCCCAATGATTGTGAGTTCTGTACTGTAGGGTTATTTAATGGGCACAAGTACAGACAAAGACCTGTTGAAGATGTATTAGATGAACTGGAAAAACTACCCCGCAAGTTTTTCATGTTTTCAGATAACAATATTCTTGGTCATGGAAAAAAGGCAGAAGAAAGAGCTATTCGTTTGTTTAAAGGCATGGTTGACAGAGGAATAAAAAAACGATGGGGTTGTTACGTTGGAGTTGATTTTGCAAACAATCCGGAGGTTTTAAAATGGGCTAAAAAAGCCGGATGCTCAAGCTGTTTCATCGGTTTTGAATCCCTCAACGAAGAATCACTGAAAGAAATCCAGAAAACCAGAAATTTAAAAATGGGTGTGGATCATTATAAAGAGGTTGTACAAAAAATTCATGACAACGGCATTGGACTTATAATTGGATCATTTGTTATGGGTAATGATAATGATTATCCGGATATTTTTCAAAGAACAACGGATTTTATTTTAGAGTCAAAGATAGATACGGCACAACTCTCAATTCTAAACCCTTTTCCGGGTACAAGACTATTTGAAAGACTTGAGAAGGAAGGAAGACTGTTATACACAAATTATCCTCACGATTGGCAGTATCTGGATTTCACAAAAGTTTTATATAAACCGAAGAACATGACACCTGATCAGCTGCGTGAAGGCGTTGCCCAGGTTTACAAAGACACTTCATCAAGATTAATATCGCTGAAGAGAGCAATTACGTCATACAAAGATACGAAAGATCTGTTGGGAGCAATTATTGCCTACTTTGGTAATCGCTCTTCCGGTGATCTGTGGCGTAAATTATCTAGTGCCGTTGAGTTAGAAAAATAGAGTCTATACCTGTATGATATTTAAAAAAATGTTTTTGATATTCGTATTTTTCCCTTTTGCCTGTGTATATCACACCTCCAAATATTTTTTTAATAAAAACAGGATTAATGATTTTTTTTATAAAAAAATTGTGACGATGAGTGCAAATTCTTTATCATCCCATATCCCCACTTTACAAAAAGATAAAGAATTCTCTGTTTTTAGCTCTAAAATGAAAGAAACGGTATCGAAAATTCCATTTGAAAAATCAGAAGTAACGATTGACGAGCCTGGTATGGTAAAATTCAAGGTGACGGTTTGTCAATTTGTTGAGGTTGCCAGACTTCTGGGTATGAGCCAGCTTGCGAAGGCTTTCTGTGATGCTGATATCGTTTATTGTCAAAAATACCAGCCCAATATTATATTTGAACGTAAATTTACACTTGAAAAAGGCGATCCATTTTGTGATCACACGTATAAAAAAATGAGCAAAAAGAATATCGCCTAAATTTTTATGTCATGTTTTGCTATTTTTGTAACCCGTTGATATCCCGGAATCTCTCCATTGATCCCGCACTTGCCAATGGTACGGGCTTTTTCAAGCGCAATTCTCACGCCGTTTGGAATACTTCTTCCCGGCTCTGAAACGCACCCGCCAGCCAGATAAACATCATGCCCCAGACAAATGCCCAGTGCAAGGCTTCCCGTATCAACAGGATGGCCGTTTTTCATAACGGATACGTTTTTTCCGTCAAAGCGATAGTCGGAGACAACTACCCCGTCAGCCAGGAATGTATTTTCCCCGCATAAGCTGGTAAATAAAAATTTGATTGAGGAAACAGTGCCCGGGTACATGACGGATGAAAACGCTCCGGCCATGGAGTCGATCGAACATCCTTCACCCAGTACAGAAAATTCTATAGTGGAATTGCTGCCGATACTGGTACCAGCCCCGATTGTTGACACCCTTATGACGGAACCGGCGCCAATGATAACATTGTCGCCTATCGTGCTTCCTTCAATGTAAGCTGTGGGGTGAATATCACAGTTACGGCCAATCTTATTTGTCTTGTTGAGTATCTTCCATTTATTAATTGAGCGAGCCCTTAAGGCCAGAATTAAAAGTTTAAGAGGAGAAGCCTTTCTAAGACGTGCGAGCTCTGAAAATAAGACAAATATATTTGCTACCCATATATTTGCCCAGTGATCAATTTGAATAATTATGGAATCTGTATATGGAAAGTGAAATTCTTTAGTGTCAGTGACGTGTTCCGGCAAGGGAGTGACTTCTGAAAACTGGTCCGGGTCAATTACAAGCGGTTCCGGCTCCCCTCTTAGTTCTTTTGCTGGCATGTATTGAAGGCCATATTCAACTCTGTCAGGGAATTTTTTGATATCCTGGGTGGGGAGTATGCTTCTAAGCGTAAAAAGACCCGGCTTAATAGCGCAAATACTTGAACGTTTAAGTTTTCGTGATTCTTTAATAAATTGCTGCATGAGCTCAGGGGAAAAAAAGAGGCTGTCTTCAAAAAAGATATGTTCGTCCGGATCTTCAATCTGCCCCGAATAAGGTTCAGGTTGGAGTTCTATGCCCAGTTCAAGCAGAATTTCTTTCTGGGTATCAGCAAGAGAGCGGTTATTGATGAGGCAGTCCTTTGGATGATCACCGAACGGCTCGATTGTTTTGTCGCTTTTGATCCTGTAAGCTTTCATGTAAGTCCTGCTCTTGACCTTTTGTTTTAAGAATAAGATTCTAATGTACCACGACGCCTGACGTCAAGCGTCGCGCAATGGAAAGTCCCTCCGTATGGGCTGAAATTAAGAAATTTACAGGGTATGGGCTCAAATCCCCAGTCTTTAAATGCTTTGATCATTGTAACCTGGGAGGCTTCACAAATTACACGTTTCTCATCAAGCATTAACCCATTTATATTGATCCACATGCTGGTCATTGCAGTATATTCATTAAATATACCACCAAGCGTTCCGCCTTTTACGATATCCGGGTCCGGTGCTACCAATAAATCCCAGGATTTAAGAACGGACGGTAGGTTTTTTGTGTCTAAATAGTAAGGATTTATCAGCGCCTTTCCCGGCGCAAGTGGCACGAAAGTGGTGTCAATATGCAACGCCTTCGGGTCGCGACTTAGCAGAACATGGACATTATAATCATCTCCCAAATGGCGTCGGACCCATTCAATACCGGCATCATTTGTTGCATTGCTTTTAGTAACAAAAATATCCTTGCCGCATCGAGCAAAATCAGCCGCATCGAACACAATTTCCGACTCATTTATTATAAATCCATCTTCTTCACTTCGTTCTTCCACAGGATTAGCATAATCATAATTGTACAAAGAATCACGCAAAGGTGGTTTTGGCGGCGATGTCCATTTCGCTCCCTGATCAAAATACTCTTTAAACAACGAATAATATGCATGCCGTTCAAAATATCGATTTCTCCATGACATGGGTGCTTCTATTATTTCATTACCAATGACCAGGAAACAATCCCTGGGACAAGCCGCCGTATGACCTTTAGAAGACCAGATAGGCGTCTTATATTTTTTACCATGATCAATAACCTCCGGTCTTCTGACCTTTACGCCTTCCGCTTCAAGGATATGAATAAATTCATCCAACTCCTTCTGAGCCTGTTCAACAAAATATTTTTTAGGGCGTCTTTTTTTCCCCCCGAATAAAATGAGAAGATTATAAAAGTCGCTGGGTATGCCCCCCTTCATATAAAAATGCTGCTGAGGCCATATACTCTCTTCAATTCGACCGACAACGACTTCCTCCAACGGATCCCACTCGTTATAAGAGTTAACAACAGGTGCACTTTTATGATCACTACTGTCTTTTTCAACCTTTCGACTCTTATCTTCTGTGTAAACATAGCGAGCTGCATTCATTTCAATCCCCTTTTAAACTTCTTAAACATCATTTAAAAATTTTAGTCCCATGGCCTCTCCATCCCATAGGATATGATTACAACCCAAAAGCAGAACATCTGGATTATAGGGTCGCGGAAAAAAGCTGTGTCCAGTTGAAAGAAATATCATAAATATCAGAGAACTACCTAACCGGTTTCTATTATCAAGGATAACAATGAGTGTCCAGAATTATTATTTAAATTAATTACAAAATGTTATGATTCATGCTCAGAAATGTGATTAAAACTGGAATCTTAAATTCGAATCAGGCTTATGCCATTAATTAGAATTGCTAAACATTTTATAATCACTCTGAGATTCTATTGACAATATTTTAAAAACAATTTAATATTCGTCGGCTATATAAAGTATTAATTTAGAACTTTAACTCATTTAATTGTATTGTGTGATGAATAAAAACTTATTATTTGATGAAATAGACAAACTAATTTCTCTCTCATGGATGCAAGAAAAACAATTTGTGAAATATGGTGAAATGCGTTATGCGCTATTAGGATACAATGATCTTGATATTGCTAAATGGGAGTCAGAGCATGGCAAACCAGTCCTTGACACGCGGCCTAATGATTACTTTAGTATTCAAAAAATTTCCAAAGCGCTTGAGGCGAAAATATCTCAAGTTCCAAAAGAAATACATGTATCTTCACCCCTATTTCAGGATTGGCAAGTAGGGGTAAAGCATTCTTTAAAGCAAATAATGGGTTCGGAGTGTATAATGCTGTTGAAATCCGGCACCGAAGCCAATTTAATTGCTACTGACATGTTGTCACATAAAAATATTCCGGTCTATTTTGACAAACATACTCATGCTACAACGCGTTGCGGTTTTAATCTGGCAAGAGGCCGGATGCTTGAATCTATTGAGGTGTTTAAAAAGGCTTTAAACCGTTTAGAAAAATCAAACACCTCTGAAGAGGACATCCGTAGAATTATTCAAAAACCTTTACTTAAGATTTTAGAATCAGTTGGATTCTATTCTTTTAATCACAATGATTATGATGATTTGGATGAACAAATAAAAAAACATGGCCCCGGCGTCGTCTATACTGAAGGCCTTTTTAGTGTATACGGGGATTTGCTTAACCCGGAAATTGCAGAGATAGCGAAAAAACATGACTGTTCTCTTGTAATAGATGAATCACATTCATTATTCGGCACGGCCACTTCTGATCTGACGATAAATAGAACGCTACCGGCAAAAGCAGATATTCTTACAGCCAGTTTATCCAAAGCGGGCTGCAGCCTTCTGGGTGTCATTGGATTGCAGCCGGAATTTTTCGAAAAAAGATATATCTATTTGGAAAAAAAATTAAACCGACCACTTACAGATGCTGAAAGAGAGAGAGCAAAATTATCATTATTTAATTTATTCCGAAGACATACTATTTTTGTTTTCTCAAATGCTCCCAGCGATATTGAAGAATCCGGTTTGCAGGCAAGGATGAATTTCTTATTTCAAAATCCGGAACGTAGAGCCATCCTTCTGGATAAGACAAAATACATTAGAGAAAAAATTAGAAATGCAGGAATTAAACTTTTTTCATAATCACCGATGATGTATTTTGAAATGGGAAGTGAACCCGATTCTGTTGAGTTTAGAAATTATTTAATTGAGCAATATGGTATTATAGGGTCATTATATATTCCTCCGGCAACGCCAATCAATGGAGCGGGCGTAAGATTATGTGTTAATTATGATATATGTAGTGATAATGAGCAAGTCGAACGATTTATATATGGAATAATTGTTGCGCTTAAAAAGCTCAAATTTGATAATATTTGCAGAAAAAAAAATGAATTATATTCATGATGGTCATGAATCCGTTTTTTTGTAACCGGATTTTAGCAGGCGACGCCTGGCAACAAGACCTTCCCCTTTC
>JAQIBZ010000483.1 GCA_027858815.1 Desulfobacteraceae bacterium | reverse complement strand
CGGCTCTATGCCCTCTGGTTGAAATTGGTTACCAGATGTTTTTTTTGAAATTGTCCAGGAAAAGGTGTGGCCGACGGCCGGACGTAGGTCGGGATTTTATCCCGACATTGGCCTGATGCGCTGGATATGCCGGGAATATCCGAAATGTTCTTCCACGTAGTCGTGCGCTGTTTTTACCTGCCTGTCATAATATTGCATATCATCCATCAACTGCTTTATTTTTCTCTGAACGTCTTCAGGGTCCGCATAAATGGCGGCTTCGGCAAAAAGATCACGATACATGGGGTGCACAACCACCGGCACGCCGGTTGCCATGGCTTCAAATATAACACGGCCAAAGGATTCCACCCAGTCCGGATGGGTATAATAGACAAACACATGGAGGCGGGATAGAAATTCTTTAGGATGCATGGCACCGAATTCGTAGACGCGCCAGTTTTTTGGCAGATATCCGATTACCTTTTGCGGTATCTGGGCGCCGCCAAGGATATTCATCTCATAGTCATCCGACGCCGGATAAATGGTAAGCAGTTCATCGGCAGTTGCGGGCCATTTGACCCGGTCGTCCCTTGAGTGCCTGCCGATAATTATTTTATCCCGTTTTGGCGGGCAGCCATTCCGTCTCCAATTAGGGACATCGATAATATTGTACCAGTCTGTTTCCGACAGTCGGATGTGTTTCAGGTCTTCTGCATGATGTGTTGTCAGCGTCTTCCTGACCAGGGGGCCGATGGGATGCCAATATCCCTGGTGTGCGAAATAATATTCCAGATTTGTTGCGCAGGTTTTAAAATCATAATACACCCGTCCGTTTTTGTCATAAAGCTGCAACGGCGTCTGATTGATGATCACCCGAATCGTTTTTGCCGTTATGTCCGGGATGTATCGCTGTCGTTCCTGAAGGATGGTTGGATGCCGTAGAACTAACATGTCACAGGTCGCATTTTCACCATAAACAATGAACCGGACCTGTTCCCCGTCTGTCAGGTCACGAATGCCGGGATGTGTTGTTCTGGAAGGGATTAGATCATACCGTGACATTTGAACCAGCCCTGTTCGCAGCCCAAGTTCCCTCTGGGCCTTAATTTCTTCGATGTTTGATGCCGTCGTACCGCCGGGGAGACGAAAATCAGACACCATGATAACATCAAAATGGTTTTTTTCATTGCCGGACGGTGGTTGCGGCAACATGGGAACCGGCGCGGGAAACGGGCGTTTTTTTTGGGGAAATGCAAAAAACAAATTTTTCGCATTTTCATGGTGGTGGTCATGGCTTTCCCGGTATTCTTTGCGTGCGCCCATGAAAAAACCGGGATATCCAAAGTATTGATTGCCGGTGAGTGATTTTCGAGATTGTCGGATCAGTGAGACGGGCCCGGTGTTTAGTGCAACGATTTTTTTCTCGCTGAAAATCTTTTTCAGGCGCCGGAGGAATTCTCCGTCCGCGCCGAATCGGACGCTGTCCCAGTACCCGATTTTTTCCATAATCGGTATGCGCCGGAACATGATTGAGGACATATTGATTTGGATGTAGTTTCCGGGGTTGCCCCGCCGGAAAAATTTTAAATTGTTTCCGCACCGGGCTAATTGGGAAATATTGGCGACAATCGTCGGGTGATCGATCAGGTGTTGAACGTGCATACCAATTTTTTGCGGGTGAGACCAGTCATCTGCATCATGACAGGTAACAAATTCGCCGGTTGCCCGCTGGAGCCCCAGATTCCGCGCCACATAGGCTCCGGCGTTGACTTCGGCTTTGATCCGTGAAATCCGGCTGTCTTTTTTTATATATTCATCGATCTGGCGTGTGGTGTCATCGGTGCTGCAATCATCCACAATGATGATTTCAAGATGTTTCCAGGTCTGGGACAAAAGGGAGCCGATGGCTGTGGCAATGGTTTTTTCCGCGTTAAATACCGGCATAATGACGGTGACCAACGGGATGTTCGCAGAAACATTTTTTGGAGAAGGTGAGAGCTGCGGCGGTGTTGCTGGTGTCAAACTATCGAAAAACGGTTTGTCCGGCGACGGCATAACTGATATGGGTGAAAGATGATAAAATGCAAACGCCTGATTGATCCGGCGAATTCTTGCGTCAGGGCCGTGTTCCAGATTGGATGCGGCCAGGCAAAGATCGGGATGAAATGCGTGACGTAAGGCACGTTTTATTTCGGAGCGCCCTGTTTTTCGATCTCCGGTAATATCCCGGCATTCGGATTTCAGGACAGCCATCGCGCGTATCCGTGCCGGATCATGTTTGCCGATCCCGGCAATCTTTAAAAACTTCAAGGCTTTTTCAGCATTTTCAGGGGTGTATTGGTTGGCGTGCCATAATGCCAGCTCCCATGCGGCGGAAGCTTGAAAAATATTGTCATCCACCAGCCGTTGCAGCTCAGACAGAGTTTTTTCCGTAAAGCCGAGATTGTAAAGGCGCAGCCGGTGGTCTTTCAAAACTTTGGATTGAACACCGAGCAGGGGATCGAAATGAATAAACCGGGCGGCAATCTGGTAAAACGGACGAATCAGCGGCCAGATTTTTGAATTTCTTATTTTAACCGCCCAATCAATGCGGTGTTTGATTTCATTTTTAATTTTTGAGATGATCATGTCTTTTAGATTCATACGGGCAACGGTAATGGGTAAAATATGAAAAAGATAGTTTTATTTTTTTTTATTTGCTATGAAATCAAGCAGGTTCAATGATGCCTGATTAAAAGATGTCGATGAGTATAATATAATCAATTCTATGTGTAAATAACGATCGAAACGAATGGACAGTAAATGTTACGACTTGCCAAGGATATCCGGGAAAATCGCCATGCGCTTCACAGTCAATTCTATGTAAATATTAAAACCACGGTCGCCACCACAAAACTGGGGCTTCTCTGGTGGATTCTGGATCCGCTGTTTCTCATGCTGATCTATTATTTTGTGGTGAAAGTGGTTTTTAACCGGGGCGGTGAAAACTACCATTTATTTCTTTTGTGCGGACTGGTGACCTGGCAGTCGTTTTCACGGGCCATTGCATTGTGCACCCGTTCTCTGACGAACAACGAGGGGCTGATCAAGCAGGCATCGCTGCCAATGGTCATTTATGTTATGATTTCTCCTCTGGTGCAGGCATTTTTCTATACGATTGGCCTGGTTATAATAATGATCTGGAACTGGCCGGTAATGGGGCTGCAGGCATTTGCCATTGTTTTTCCGGTTTTATTAATGATTCTTGTGTCTTTTTCAGCAGGCCTTTTTCTTTCTGTTTTTGAAGTTTATATCCGGGATACCGGGAAACTCATCACTTATATTCTGAGATTCGGGATGTATATGAGCCCGGTGTTATACGGGCCTGAGCGAATTTACCAACTCGAATCCGTACCGGCATATGCGAAATTTCTTTATTCGCTGAATCCGATGGTGCATGTGATCGGAGCGGTCCGGGATCTTCTTTTTTATGGGAAAATGTTTGAATTTCGTCCAATGTTTATCACTTTTGTTGTTACCTTATTGTTTATGCAGGTGGGGTTGGTTTTTTTCAGAAAGGTATCACCGTATGTTCCTAAAATGTTATAGTTCGGAATGTGATTTCCGACAAAATCAGGGTTTATTGATTGATGACTGAGTTGAAAAACAGCCGAACCGGGGTAGAAGCGGGCGAATCCGTGCCTATGGTTATATTTGATAATGTTAGTTTATGCTTTCGGAAGCATTCAACTCTTTTTGAGTTGTTTTTAGATTACAGGAAAAAGGAGCGGGAATTTTGGGCGCTCAAGGGTATTTCTTTTTGTATATATGAAGGAGATACATTGGGTGTTATCGGCCGAAACGGTTCGGGAAAGAGTACCCTGTCTCTGGTGTGTACAAAAGTTTATCGGCCGGACAAAGGGGGGGTAACGATCAAAGGGCGGGTTCAATTGCTGGCCCTGGGTGTCGGATTTCAGAAACAGCTCTCCGGCCGGGAAAATGTGTTTATCAGCGGCAGTCTGCTGGGGCTTAAAACGTCGGAAATCCGTCAGAAGATGGCGGATATTGAAAGTTTTGCCGATATCGGAGAGTTTATAGATGAACCGGTCAGAACGTATTCCAGCGGTATGAAGAGCCGGTTGGGGTTTTCTATTGCCACGGCAATTTGTCCGGATATTCTGATTCTGGATGAAATCATGGCCACCGGTGACAAAGCGTTTAAGGATAAAGCAATGGAAAGGATGCAAAATCTTCGCTCAATGGCCAGGTGCGCAATCATTATTTCCCATGATCCCGGTCAGCTCAAAAAAATCTGCAACAAGATACTCTGGCTGGATAAAGGCAGGATTGTGATGCAGGGGGAACCGAAACCGGTTTTGGATGCGTATCAAAAATTTTGCAAAAATCCGGAAAAATGGATGGCTGAGCATCCGGCCTGTTTGGAGAGATAAATTAATGTCGGGAATAGAATCCCGGCCTACGGATAACCCCCATCCCCGGTTTTTCAATGTAGGTCGGGTTTTTTACCCGACAAGAGATCGGGAGGCGACCCTCATCCCATGAAAAGACGCCGGACTGCCATGCATATTTTTTTAGGATTAATAAAGTCGCATGATATCTTCGGCCACCGACTGAATATGATAACAGCGCTTAAATCGCTTTTGTGCCTGCCTTCCCATTTCCATTCGGATGTCCGCATTTGTTTTTAAATATTCAATCGCTTTTGCGAGCGCTTCGGCGTTTGCGGTTGGGACCTGCAAGCCCATATATCCGTGTTGATTGACCTCGTTTACGCCGGAGCCTTTAATCAACGTTGTGATAAGGGGTTTGCCGAAATACATGGCTTCGAGCAGGACCAGTCCAAAGGCTTCGGTTCTTTCCAAAGATGGCAGGCAAAAAATATCGCATTGCTGGAAAAGCCGGATCAATTTGGTGCCGCTGACTTTTCCCGGGAGAAATATCCGGTTTTGGAGTCCTTTCTCTGTCACCCGTTCTTTTATGGCTGCATAGCCCGGGCCGTCTCCTATGATAATAAAACGGATATCAGGCAGTTTTTCCGCAGCCGCAATCAGATACTCAAATCCCTTATAATATGCAAACCGGCCAACGCTCAGAACCGTGAGCGGGGAATTTTTTTTATCGCGTTTTTGAAAATTATCATCCAGATTTATTCGGTCCGGATCAAGACCCAATGGTATAACATGACATTTTTTGTGCCATTGTCGGAGGGCTGTGCTGTGTTTTAAATATGTGTCCGAGGTGCAAATAATGCTGTTAGCTTTATTGAGCAGTCTTGTTTCCCAGGGCTTGTAAAAATTATAAAGGTATGACATCTTTCGATCAATTTTTGAAGCCACAACATCCGCATGCCAGTGCAAGATAAGGGGACAGGTTTTTTGTAAAAAAAACAGCCAGAATGCGGATATATTGGGAAGGTGTGCGTGTATGATGTCCGGATTAAAACGATTGATGGTTGAGCGGAGCCGTAAAATGAACTCCGGTGTGATCGGTGCATACGCCAATTGGCCGAAGGTTCTGACGCGGACAATTTTTACGCCATTGATTGTTTCATATTGACTGGGTTTTGCAAAGTCGGTTTGATGGGATAAAACATAAACATCATGCCCCTGTTTTATCTGGGCGTTGGCAAGGTCATAAACAAAATTTTCAATGCCGCCCGGTTCGGGGGGGTAATATTTAGAGATATGCAGGATTTTCATAGGGGGTATCCGAAAATAAAAACTGGACAAATTTATCCATTCAAAATAGTATTTTAAAAATTATCAACACCATATTTGGTTTAATATGTCAAGTAGACAGCATTCTTTAAATGATATTTATCAGGACTGCCTGGTCGTCATTCCCGCTTGGAATGAGTCCAAAAGCATACAAGGTATTGTCCGGTCGATCAAACAA
>JAQIBZ010000480.1 GCA_027858815.1 Desulfobacteraceae bacterium | reverse complement strand
TCATTACGCGGAGTGAGGAACGAACGACAAAGTAATCCCCTGTCGATAATGAGATTGCTTCGGTCGTACCTCCCTCGCAATGACAAAAAAAGTGCAATTTGGAGACTTTCCGTTCAACCCCTAACTCACCGAGCTGCCCTTTAACCGATGGATCTGCCGGTTATAAAACGCAATCACATCCCGCCGACTGAGCATCCCCATCAGAATGCCCTTATCATCTTCCTGCACCACAGGCAGGGAGTCGATATTTTTAATGGTAAATTTCTGGAGCACGATATTTAAATCTTCAGTCAGGGTAGTCGTCACCACGTCACTTTTAGCTATATCCTGCATGACCACCAGATGTTCAATCTCCGGGGCGAACAACAACCCACGGATATCCGTGCTTGAAAAAATCCCGATCATTCTTTTTTCCGCATCCATCACCGGGAAATAATGCTGCTTGGTGCGGGAAAAAAACTTTTTAAAATCCAAAAACGGCATATTCTGAGGAATACTTTCGACTTTCTTCACCAAATGAATTAAGTCCTGCACCTTGATCATCTGCAGAATATCCACCATGAATTCTCCGGCATGGGCGGGAGATGCCACCCGATTTTTGACCTGTTTTTTATAAATCGTCCATGGACTTGCCACGACATAGGCAATGGAACAGACAAACAGGCTGGGCAGCAAAAGCTGATACGAATCGGTCATTTCACTGACAAATATAATGGTGGAAATCGGGGTATTGGACACGGCCGTAAAAAACCCGGCCATTCCCACCACAATAAACGCCTCCGGATGGGTCACAATGCCGGGCATAATATTATGAAATATTTTGCCCACTACACCGCCCATGGCACCGCCAATAACTATGGAAGGCCCAAACACCCCGCCACTGCCACCGGAACCAATGGAAAAAGAGGTAGTCAGAATTTTTCCAATAGCCAGCAAAAACAATGCAGTTATTGTCATGCTCATCGGATCCGTAAGGACCTGCTGAACGTATCCGTACCCGAACGCAAGGGTGGTGGGCAGAAAAAAACCGATCATACCGGTGCAAAGCCCGCCGATGGCCGGCTTGATATGATTAGGCAATTTCAGTAATTTAAAGGCCCCGGTAATACCGTAGAAAGATTTAACATAGAGAAATCCGGTAAACGCCAACACAAACGCCAGTACAATATACGGTCCCAGTTCCAGAGGATTTTCAAATACAATATCCGGGGATGCTTCAAACAGCGTTCCCCACCCGAACACCAGACAGAAAACACAGTATGCGATCACCGATGAGATTCCGGCAGGGATAATAACTTCTGATTCAAATTCCGGGTCACGGTAGAGTACTTCAGAAGCAAACAGCGCGCCTGCCAGGGGAGCCCTGAAGATACTGCCGACACCGGCGCCGATTCCGGCTGCCAGCATAATCCGACGCTCCCGGTCAGACATGTTCAACTTGGTGGCCAGAAAAGACCCGAATCCCGCGCCAATCTGGGCAATGGGCCCTTCACGCCCCCCCGAACCACCGGTTGTCAACGTAATCGCAGAAGCAATGGTTTTAATAATCGGGACCCGCGCCCGAATGAACCCGCCTTTGCGATGGTACGCGTCAATGGCAGCATCGGTTCCGTGACCTTCGGCTTCGGGCGCAAACTGATACACCAGAAACCCGCTGACCAGCCCCCCCAGAGAAGGCAGAAACAACAGCACCCAACGATTAAACATGGTACTGGTGGGATGAAAAAGATGCTGCTCCCCGGCCGGCGGCGGCGGTCGGTATCCGGCCAACATATCCATAAAATAATGACTGCCGAGTCCGCACAGATAATGGAACGCAATAGACCCTAAACCGGCAATGATGCCGATCAGGACAAACATCACACTCCATTTGCCGGCCTGGGCAATATTAAAGGAGCGGATATGCTCGGCGTATGTTTTATATATTTTCCTAAAACGCTCATTTAACACCATGCCGGACACATCACTTTCTATGGATTGAATTTGTATTTTTGGTACTGTTGATCATTGTAAAAGCAGGGAAAAGCCTGCTTTTACAATGAGACTCACTGAAATCTATAGTAGATGGGACTTTTCACGACGCCATCAAATCTTCAATACCCTGTAGCACCGTATCAAACAATAGCTGTACATCGGATTCTTCAAGGCATGAAAAAGCCACCCGAATGTCAGTATCTCCTAATGCGATCAGTCCGACGCCGTATTTATCCAGCAGATGCACCCGCAAGGTTTCTGATTTGACCGTTTTGAGCTTAATACACATAAAATAACCGGAATTAAACGGATAAACATCCCAGGCATCTTTATATTTTGAATTGGTCAGGACTTCTTTGACTTTTTTGGCACGCGCTTCAAGAATTTTATATTTTTCTTCTTTTTCAGCAGCAAACGTTTCACTTTTCATTGATTCCAGAACAATGGACTGGCTCAAATGACTGGCATTGGAGATGTTGCCCCGAACGGCTCCGGCAGTTTTTCTGGCCAGCGCATCATATACCTGTTCGGTGTCCGTATCAATCGAACACCCGTAAGAAATAAAACCCACCCGAAGACCCCATACATAATTTTCTTTTGTGGCGCCATCCAGTTTCACCGCCAGCAGGCGGGGATGAATGCCTGAAAGCCTGGCAAAAATCGACTCCTTTAATACGTCATCTTCAAAAAACAGCCCGAAATAGGCATCATCAACCACGGCAATCACGTTCGTGCCACCTTCAGCTACTTCGGTCAAAGTTTGAACAATCTTGTCGGCTTCATCAACAGTCAGCGTATAGCCGGTGGGATTCTGTGGGAAATTAAGTAAAACGATAATTTTATCTTTATCTTTAGCTTCTTTCTTAACTTTTGCATCAAATGCAGCCGTGTTGTACCCGCCTTCTTCATTAAAAATTTTAAAATTTTTAATGGTTGCGTTTTTGCGGACATTTAAAATCATATTATAATTACCCCACATCATATCCGGCAGAATAACCAAATCACCGGGGTCTACCCAGACATCGGCGAACACGCTGATCCCATGTGTGATCCCGTTAGTAACCACCGGAAGGCTGATCTCTTTTCCGGCCAGCGAAGGATTTTTTTCATAAATAGCATCTTTCCAGATCGCTCTTAAAGCCGGGATGCCAAATGATGGTGCGTATGTCAGGGCTTGCTCTGCCGGCAAGCCGGAAATGCTTGCCATTACGGATGGCAGGGCCATGGTGGCAGAACCTTCTTTAGCAATGCCGATGGTGGCATTAATTCTGTGGGCTTTTTCCCTGGCTTCAGCGCTCTGGGACAAAATCCCCTTGGGGAAAAACAGGTTTTTGCCAACCTCGGACATCATATCCATCAGGTGAGGGTTACCATTTTGAATCACTTCATTAAGTTCTTTTGCTAACGGGTTCATTTCAACTTCCTTTTTTATTTATTTATATTTTTATAATATATTAAGTTTTATTGATATATTCATAATATAATAAAATCGGATTGATTTTTGTCTACCTAACCTCATAAAAACAGACAAACGTCTAATAAGATATCAGAATAACTTACCGTTTTTTCAAAAAAAATGTCAAGATTAAACCCGATGGATTTTGTCTCTGCAGAAAATCTTACAATGCCTACCTTAATCCAGGTAAGCAAATAGGCGAGAATTTAAAAATTAAATTGATAATACATTATATTCATAATATGAAAGCTATGGACCGATACCTAAATTAATGATAACTTTTTCAACGACTGCCATAATGCCAAAATATTTAAAAAAAATTGTATTGCTGCTTGTTTTTCTTCTGCCGATTCTATGTAATCTGGTTGAACATTCGGCCAGCACCATTTTAGCCGTCCTTATTCTGATCGAAATTTACGCATGGAAAACCAGAAAGAAGATATCCGAAATCAGCCCAAATGACAAAATCATCATGTGGTCATTTGCGCTGTATTTTCTTGTAAGTGCTTTCTTTTTTCTGGCCAACGGCTTATTCAGAGAAAGCGCTTCTTTTAACTGGAATCTGGATCATGAACTGCGATTTCTTGCATTTGTGCCAATTTATTCTTTATTCCACCGGACTCGATTAAAAGCCTGGACAATCTGGTATGGTTCGGCAATCGCGGCAATTCTTTGCGGTTTTTTTTCAATCTATTATGTATTCGGCGCTCATTCAACGGCCGACACTTTAAACGTTAACAATTCCATGACGTTTATTGAGACCCTGAGGGTTTCAGGTGCTTATACCGCAATCATCTTTGGCCAGCTCTCGCTTGCATTCGGTTTTATGAGCTTTGCCGGAATCCGGTATTTTCACAAAACGCACCCGGCCCTGACCATTTTACCAGTGGCAGCTCTTACCAGCGGTATTATAACCGCCTTCCTTTCCGGCACCCGCGGTGCAATTATTACCATTCCGTTTCTTGTGTTAATTTTTTTCTTCCAGATTGGCTCATTCAGATTCCCATGGCGTAATCGCATTGCCCTTGTCCTGGCCGTCACTTTTTTATCTGCCGGTCTTTATCTCATGCCCGGTTCTTCAATGGACCAGCGTTTCCGCACCGGTTTGATCCAGGCAAAAACTTTTTTTAATGGAGAAGGGACCGGCCTCTATGTAGTCAGACTTGCCATGTGGAGCGAAGCCTGGAAAATATTTAAAACATATCCTGTGTGCGGCACAGGAAAAAACGGCTACAAAGACATCATAGAGACTAAAGCCGCACAAAATGAGGTCCCTAAAATAATTGAAAAATTCCATACCCCACACAACAATTATCTGACCAATATGACTGCCTATGGCGTTACCGGACTGTTTATGCTGCTTGCAATATTTCTATCACCGTTTCTTATATTTATACCCGCTATCAAATCCTCTGGCCCACAAAAAGACATGGCCTATACCGGTACCATGCTGATTGTATCGTTCATGCTTTTTGCCGTAACGGAAACAATTTTTTACCGAAATATTTATATCAGCAGTTATATCATATTAGCGGCTGCCATATTACATTTAACAACATCTTATCAGCAGGAATCATAGACGTAGGAATGAATTACAAAATTTTGTGCATCACCGATCGCAGTGATTTGCCGGAAACAGAATTGTTTATCGGCCTGAAAAATATAGGCGTAGATATTGAAGTTATATGCAACCCTACCGGTAAAAATTATCAGCGGATCAAACAATCTGATGTACTGGTTCATGATCTGATTTTAAAAAGTCGATTTGATCTGGCCGGAATTCGTTTCATAAACGAACAACTCAAAAAATTCAGATATGATATTTTGTACTGCTTTAATAACAGGGCCACTTCAAATGCGCTGATTGCATCAAGAGGCATTGATTTAAAAATCATGACCTATCGCGGTGTCATCGGAAATGTCGGATTCCTTTCTCCTGCATCATGGACAACACACTTAAATCCGAAGGTTAAACGAATTGTCTGTGTCAGCAATGCAGTCAGAGATTATTTCCTGTCAATAAAATGTTTGGGAATGAAAGTCTCACCGGCACGGGTGATAACTATTTATAAAGGCCATGAGCTTTCATGGTATCAAAGTAAACCCGCCGATCTGTCAGAATTTAATATCCCGCCCGATGCGTTTGTCATCGGCTTTGCCGGCCGGAACCGGCCGCGCAAGGGAATTGATTATCTGATTAACGCTGCCAACTGGCTGCCCAAAGGCCTTCCCATCCATTTTATCCTCATGGGAAAACTTACGGACGATAAAAAACTGCGCAGAATCATTGACCGGAATCCTTACCGTGACAACATTCACCTTCCGGGATTCAGAACCGACGTCCCGGCAATTGCATCGGCCTGTGATACGTTTGTTCAGCCATCCATAGAAAGAGAGGGGTTTGCACGCGCAGTCATTGAGTCAATGGTTTATGCTACCCCGCCGATTGTTACTGATGCCGGTGGTTTGAAAGAGCTGGTGGTTCACAATGAAAGTGGAATTATTGTCCCGCAAAAAGATGATAAAGCGATTGCCAAGGCCATTCTCGATCTTTATTACAACCCGGATAAAAAGAAGACACTCGGCCAAAATGCCCGGCAACGGATTCATAACAATTTCAACAGCAGAACAACGGCTCAAAAAACAAAACAATTGTTCGAACAACTTTTAAAAGAATAGACATCCAGAGTTACCAGTGAAAATTATCTTTACGCTCATCTTTATTTGCCTTGCCGGCTTTTCATTCTATTTTAGCCGGGCGAGATTTCGCCGTTTCAAAAAAAAAGGAACCTACTGGTCAATCGGTTATCAGTCTTCTTCAGATCCATTTAAATGGGACCCGGCTAATGCAACAATCTATTCCCCGGATCAGCTTCCCATCGATGCGACCAGTCTGGCCGATCCATTCCTTTTCAAACATAAAGACACGCTTTACCTCTTTCATGAAATTGTTTTAAAATCTGTTGCCGGGGGTAAAATTGGTGTTTCCGTTTATGATACGGATAGCCGCAAATGGATTTTTCAAGCCATTGTGCTCGATGAACCATTTCATTTATCTTATCCCTATATCTTCACTCATGATTCTGAAATATATATGATCCCTGAATCTAAAGCATCAGAATCCGTAAGGCTCTATCGGGCGACCGATTTCCCCCTTAAATGGGAACTTGAAGAAATCATTATCAAGGACAAAAAATATGTCGATCCCACTATCTGCTTTTGGCAGAATCGATTCTATTTATTTGTCACCCGAAAACGAAGGCTGTATCTTTATCATTCAGAATCATTGACCAAAGGCTGGCAACTCCATGCAAAATCACCACTCAAGTTCTGGAATCACGGCAGGTGTGGTGGAAGAATATTTGAACACGATAATAATTTATACCGGTTGGCACAGGAACAGGCAAAAGGATATGGGATGGGAGTTCACTGCTACCAGATTTGCGAACTATCTCAAACGAAGTTTAAAGAAATTTACGTTGGCAACAAACGAATACTTAAGCCGTTTGGGGATGGCTGGGCAAAAAAAGGCATGCATCACATTGATATCTTAAAGATAAACGATAACAATTATTTTGCTGTCTTTGACGGAAGGGGAACGAATACCTAAAACCGGCAACGCATAAGCTGACTTCTTACCTTTAAACTACGCAACAGGTTAAATGGTTTTGGCTTGAGATGATCACGCCCTTTGGCAACAAACCGGTCTGCTGCCTCAAGAACACGAATACTGGAACGACCATCCCGATATGGATGGATATTATCTGAATAGCCCTTAATCTCTTTCATCAGGCTTTCAGGGCGGGCCAACGCATATTCAATGCTGTCTTTTAACTTATGCGGTTCTGTAATATTTAACAGTTGCGGCCCGGGTACTCGATTTTTATAAGTAACCACGGGTTTGTTCTGCAGCAGAAACTCCGAAATAATTGACGAGGTGTCTGATACCATCACATCAGCAGCTTTTAAAAGCGGGATGATATCGTCAGTTTCAACAAATATGAGGTTTTCGCTCTGGATGGATTTATATTTTTGAATCACTTCAGGTGCCATCTTGGGATGAAAATTAACCAGCCATTTCCATGTTCCGGTTTCTGCAATTTGCTTAACGGTTTCAAACAGCTCCAGTGCTCCGCTGAGTCGGGGCGTAAACGTTGATGTCAGCAGTATAACGCTGCGATTTTTTTTCGGCGTGGATTGTGTATAAGTATCAAACAGAGGATCCATTTTGGGCCATCCGGTTTCCACGACCTCAAAAAAACCATGTATTTTTTCCAGTTCCTGAAACGGCAATGTGGTATCCGGCCCTTGGGTGCAGTAGAGATCAAAAAAATTCCGAATTCTGAAATGACCTCTTTCATCACTGCGCTTTCTGGCGTGAAATCCGTGAAACAGTTCAACTTTTACGCCTGGAAAAAAATCCGGCACCACATTACCCGGAACAAAGACTGCGCAGGGATTATACGCCTTTACATCAGCAACGCTTTTCAGAAACTTCTCACTGGGCCGGAGATTCGGAAGTAATTTTTTCGGATTATCAAAAAACCATGCCACCTCGTCACCGCGACTGACAATCACATCCTGAATGGGCCTGACAATCGCAAATCCATAGAGCTGACTGATATAAAACAGATACTTTCTCAATTGTCCCCCGTGTCCCCCATGTCCACCGATGTCTCGGCATTATGCTTCAAGAATGCCTGCTGCCGCAATGTCCATAATCCGGCATATTTATTAAAACTTCCCTGACTGTACATGACTGCAACCAAAAACCCCACCCGGCCATCTAAAAAACCCAGACGTATGAAATAAATTTGAATAAACGTCCATAATGCCCTTAAGGCCGCGCCGGTCAGGCCAAATCCCTTTTTCCCCGAAGAATTGCGTTTTTGCGCGCCGAGCCACGCATAATGTCGATTCTTCTCCAGATAATGTCCGAAATCCCGATGGGTAAAATGCAGCAGGCGGCCTTTTAATTTTCTCACTTTACCTTTGGGCAGTAAAATCTTTTCATGAACCATATCATTTGAAAACCGGGCACCATCCCGCCGAAACAATCGAAGCGGAGCACGAGCGCTTCTGCCATGGTTCAGCGTCCGGCCAAAAATCGTCACCGCCCAGGGCAGTTTGAAACCGACCTCTTCAGGAAAAGAGGAAAGTACTTCATGAATTTCATCGGATAATCCGGCTGAGAGAGCTTCATCCGCATCAATTGACAGCACCCACTCTCCAACAGCCTTTTCCAGGGCCCTCTGCTTCTGGGGGCCGTACCCGGGCCAGTCTGTTTCAAACACATTTGCAGAATAACGCTTTGCGATTTCAATTGTGCGGTCCGTGCTGCCGCTGTCAAAAACGATAATTTCATCTGCAATGCCGGTCACAGAGTCCAGACAGTTCCCAATCCTGTCTTCTTCATCTTGTGAAATAATTATGACTGATAATGAATATGATTTGCTGCCCGTCGCCATATACTCCCCAGATTAAAAAATTTGCATCAATGAAACGGTTGAAGTCTTTCAAGCAATTCCTGCATAACATTTTAATATAATTAAGAAGTTATTTTATCATACTGTGTTGAAAAAAATACAATAAAAAGCTTCTTAATGCCGATTTTCAGAATAGCATATATCCGGATTAGATTAAAATTAAGATAAACCATTTCAACTCATATTTTTTGTCAGGCAAACCATCTTTTCACAAGTGAAATATCCAAAAACAGGACCCGACAAAGGCTCCAATAAAGGCTGCCCTTCTATAATCCGCAAGAGAATAAAAAAACCTGTTTTAAACGGCTTCCCTATTATGATAGGATCTCGCATTATAAAAAGATCAATCTCTTTACTCTGAACGTTCCAATAAACCATTATTATATTTTATTACAAGAAATGGTAATAGTTAAATGATTATCTCACATAAGCACAAATTCATATTTATTAAGACAAATAAAACAGCCGGAAGCAGTATTGAAATTGCCTTGTCGAAATTCTGTGGCCCTGACGATATTATCACTCCAAACGAAACTGAAGACGAAAATATCCGGCGTAGCCTTGGTAACCGGGGACCTCAGCATTATCTTGCCCCTTTGAAAGATTACCGATTAATCGATATTTATCGATATATCGCCCGAAAACGGAAAAAAGACATTTATTACCGCCATATTTCCGCAAAAGAGTTAAAACAAAGCATAGATAGTGACATTTGGAATAATTACTATAAATTCTGCTTTGAAAGAAACCCTTGGGACCGTGTTATTTCATATTACTACTGGCGTCTCCACAAAAAACCCAAACGAACCATCTCCGAGTTTATTGATTCTGAAAGGGTAAAAGATCTCCTTGATTTTGGATATGGAAGATATACCATCAACGATGAAATTGTCGTGGACAGAGTCTGTTTGTTTGAAAACCTAAAACAGGAAATGGAGTATATTTCAACTAAATTGGGTTTTCCCGAAGTCCCTCTGCTTCCCAAAGCCAAATCCGCAAGACGAAAAGATAAGCGCCACTATCGTGAAATTTTAAGTCCGCAAGACAGAATAAAAATTGAAAAGCTGTTTCACAAGGAAATCAAGCTTTTCAATTATCAATTTTGATGGCGTCGTTAAAAGTCACTTCTGTTTTTACAATAATATCAAGAATCTATATAACAAGAACTCGCGAATGTTGATGCATTATTTATACTCCACGTACTCTTTTTCTTCCACCAGATCAGAGCCGAATTTTACATTAATCTCTTTTTTCACAGCTGCGCGGTCATCATTGATAAAGTAGACACTGCGAGCCAGTTCGATAAACGCATCATCAAAAGACTTGCTGACTTCCTTTAACCGGATCTGATCTTCAATATCCCAAAGCTTCAGGTTGATCTCTTCCAGCTTCAAAAATTCGGCGGATGTCACTTCAATGCCTTCAGCAACCATTGCCTTAACCAGAATGTCATATTCTTTCTGAATATTTTTCAGTTTTTCCGCGCTTTTCATCTTTCTGAGTTTAATGGACAATATGGAAACTTTATCAACCAGTTCACCGATGGAGACCTCAACCTTCATAAATGTTTTCCCTTACGTCATATAATTTTAACAGTTGTTAGATTTTTTAAACAGATAATAAATTGATTTTTTCATAAAAATCTTATAGATTTGAGCTTTTGTATCAAGCAGTATATCTATATATCAACAAATATTCCATAGATTATTTAACCCAAGTTAAGACGATACAATCTTTCTTATCTGATAATAAATACAATTTTCATCAGGACACATGCAAAAGAATGTCCAGAATTGAAGCGAAAAAAATTTGTTTGATCCGAACTTCCGCACTTGGCGATACGGTCCATGCATTGGGTCTTGTTAACGGGCTCCGAAAAGGTTACCCAAACGCCCATCTCACCTGGGTGCTGCAGACACTCCCCTATGATATGGTAAAGCACCAGAAAAACGTTGACCAGTTCATACCATTTAATAGGAACGGAAATTTAAAAGACTGGCTGAACCTGTTCAAACGTCTTCGGGAAGAATCTTATGACCTGGTCATTCTTCCCCAGGTCAGTGCCAAAGTCAGCCTGATCACACTGTGCATCAAATCAAAAAACAAACTCGGCTTTGATTTCAAGCGATCCAAAGAACTGCACTGGCTGGTAACCAATCAACGGATTCCGGCGGCTCCGGCAGGTCATGTCCAGGACCAGTTTTTTGAATTTCTGGATTTTCTGGGAATTGAGGATTACCCTATAAAATGGAACTTTACATTCACCAAAGAAGAAAAAAAATGGCAGCAGTCTTTTTTTGACCACTTAAAACGACCGGTCATCGGTTTTGTGATTGCGTCGTCTTCTAAAGAAAAAGACTGGGATTTTGAAAAATTCGCTCAGGTGATTGACTATTCTGACCAAAAACTGGATCTGCAGCCCATGCTCATCGGCGGTCCCAGCCAGCTTGAAAAAGACTATGCGGATGAAATCTGTGGCCGTTGCCATACAACGCCTGTCATCGCCCTTGAAAAACCAATCCGCACGACCCTATTGCAGATTGGCGGTTCACGGCTCATTGTATCTCCGGATACCGGACCGCTTCACATGGCCGTATCTTTAAATGTGCCGACCATCGGCCTGTACGGTTATTCCAATCCCAGACGATGCGGGCCTTACCGGAAATATCATGACTTGCTGATTGACGAATACAATGATCCGGGCGAAGAAAATATGCCCATTACCCGTAAAACAAAACCCGGCCGGATGGCACGGATATCAGCCGAAGAAGTTATTGAAAAAATTGAATTCGGCTTAAAAGCTTATCCCATATAATTTTGACAAATGAAATAAAATGACAGACATTCAATCCTTTCAATCATATCACATCGGTTCAGAAATAAAGCTGACACATCATCAAAATTGCCAGCTGGTTGAATGCTTCGAAAAACCCATTCTGACGGCGGAAGGCGTGCTGAGCGGACGGGCGGCCATATCAAAAATTCAGCTCAAAGATATCGGCCCGGCAGTTGTTAAAAGCTATACCCGGGGCGGCGTGATCCGGCATTTTAATCGTCAGACCTATCTGAAATTCTCCCGATACCGGTGTCAGTCTGAATATGAACTCCTGCTGTTTCTCAATCGGCTCGGCATCAGCGTGCCGCAGCCCATTGCTTTTGGATATCAGGGAAACATTTTCTACCATGCCTGGCTGATCACCCATGAAATTCTAAATTCGCGCACACTTGCAAAATTCAGCAAAACAAATCCTGAAAGAATCCGACCCATAATAAACAAGCTGACCCGGCAACTGGATATCCTGATTGAAAACCAGATTCACCACGTGGATCTTCATCCGGGGAATGTGCTGGTGGACAATCAGGACAACCTGTTTATCATCGACTTTGATAAGGCCCGGACCACTCCCCAAAACCGGCAAAAACTAAAAAAAAAATATCTGCACAGATGGCAGCGAGCTGTTTTAAAGTATCAACTGCCGGCAGAGCTCAACCTTATTGAGGATCTGTTAAAATAACCTGAATTCTAAATACTATCGATCTGATAAATACCAATGAAAAAAGAATCTGATAGAAATAATATCATCCCTTTTCCTGAAGAACGGATTCAAAGGAATCTTCCATCAGCAGACGACCCTTTTTCTGAATTACCCGTCAATGACAGATGGCTGGATATTGAGGACGAGCTCTGGGCAAAAGAAGATTTTGATATACTGATCTGCCTCCATCTGGAACAGCTGGAAAAATATCCTAAAGACCACTTTGCCCGTTTCTCCCTTGCCCAGGCTTATTTTTTTAATTACGAATATGAAAAAGCGCTTGATACTCTGAATGAAATCCACAAAAAAATTCCTGATGATCAGGATGTTTTGTATTTCATATTTGAAATACTGGTGGCGTCCGGAAAAAATGACGATGATTTTGACTGGGAGATCAAACCGGATATCACATATCTCGGCAAAGAAACAATGGATATGTGCTACAATATTTTAAAGCCCGGCCATAAGCCCTGTTTTATTGACGATTTATTTAAACTCTTTACTGACAAAGGGTTTTTAATGTTTTCAAAGGAGCATCTGCTGGCAGCCTTAGATGAAGATGACCGGTTTTGTGTTAAACATACCAACTCAGTTTCTACGGCAGAAATTTATGTAACACCTTCTTAATCAGGAATTCAAATGAGTCAGAAAATTATTGATTTATCCATTGCCATTGAAGCCGGTTTGCCGAGTGATCCGGAAATGATGATTCCCCAAATCGACTACATCACCCACGCCCAGGGCGCAGACCAAATGGAACAGTTCTTTCCGGGATTAAAAAAAGAACAGCTCCCGAAAAGTCTGGGATGGGCCATTGAGTTTGCCCATTTGACCACCCATTCCGGAACTCACTTAGATGCCCCGTTTCACTATCATCCCTTTATGGATGGCGATCAAAAAGCCATGACCATTGACGAAGTTCCCTTAGAATGGTGTTTTGCCGATGGCGTGGTGCTGGATTTCAGTTACAAACCAGACGGAGATCGCATCACCGCAGAAGATATCAAACGCAAGCTCACAGAAATTCAGTATCAGATAAAACCCTTTGACATCGTTCTGATCCGAACCGGAGCAGACGCATTCTGGGGAAGTGCAGAATACCTGGTGAAGGGGGCCGGTATGACCAGAGAATCCACCCTCTTTCTTCTGGATCAGGGGGTCAAAATTGTCGGTATTGATGCATGGTCCTGGGACCGCCCCCTGCCCTTTCTGGCCGAGGAATTCCGAAGAACCGGTGATCCTTCCGTGATTTGGGAAGCACATTTTGCGGGAATTGAAAAAGGATATTGTCACATGGAAAAAATGGCCAACCTGGATCAGAGGTCATGGGTTTAAAGTGGCCTGTTTCCCGATCAACATAAAATCCGCATCCGCCGGGTGGACCCGGCCGGTGGCGATTGTGGAGGAGTGATAAAGTCATAAGATTTACCACAGAGGACACAGAGATCACAAAGAAAAGAGATATTTTTTCTCTGTGTCCTCTGTGATCTCTGTGATCTCTGTGGTGTAAAAATATTTTTTAAAAAGTTATCGACTTCTGGTAGTTTTCTCTCTCGGTTCTTTCAATTCACCGAAACAAGTGAGGAAAGAAAATGAATAAATTCATCTTAAACTGTGCCGTCACCGGGGCCATTCATACACCCACCATGGCGCCTTATCTGCCTATAAAACCGACAGACATTGCCGCCCAGGCCATTGCGGCTGCCCAGGCCGGGGCTTCCACCGTTCATGTACACGCCCGTAATCCGGAAACCGGCATGCCCACGGGCAACACGGATATCATGGGAGAAATCGTTTCTACGATACACGCCAAATGCGATGTGGTCATCTGCATCACCACCGGCGGCGGCATGAATATGACCGTTGATGAGCGCGTTGCTGCGGTCCCGGTGTTTAAACCCGAATTGGCATCCTGCAACCTGGGTTCCATGAATTTCGCCCTGTTTCCGGTTCTGGAAAAAATCAACGAGTGGAAATACGACTGGGAACCCCAATATCTTGAAATGTCAAAAGATTTTATCTTCCGAAACACCTTTGCCGACCTGGAACGGATTTTAGATGTATTTGAAGCATCCGGCACCAAGCCGGAATTTGAAGCTTATGATATCGGACATCTGCACAATGCCCATCATTTTTATAACCCATCTTTTTGAGTAAAAAAAATAAACGTTATAATTACAGATTGTTACTTTTTCAAAATCTTCGTTATGGCACTACTTTTGTTTGTTTTCTTGATAGTTGTTTTGATCGTTCTGCCAGGCAGAGAGCATAACCCCAAAGCAGAATATATTTTCTGTTGTCGGGATTCAGGCCGTGTACTTTTTCTTATATGCACAACATTGTCATTTCGGCACTGCATGGAAACGGTTACTCGATTTTGACCGGTGAGTTGTTTTTTCAAGTCAGACCAGCTGCTGTTTATTTCCTCCTTTTTCAATCGGTAACGGATACTGTGAACTAAATGGTAAGCCAAAACACTGATAAAAAGATGACCGGTCACCCGTTTTGTGATTTG
>JAQIBZ010000445.1 GCA_027858815.1 Desulfobacteraceae bacterium | reverse complement strand
CTTTCAACAGCGTCACCGGCTGATGGAAAGGAAGCAATGGCAGTTTATTGCCAGACGACCCCTTGAAGCCGGAATTTTTATTGCAGCCATCACGATTTCGTTATTCTATAGCGCGGTTCCGGGCACTTGGCGGCTGCTGTTTCAATGCATCGTCATCATCTCCCTTGCCCGGCTGGTGGACGCCTTTGTCGAGAATGTTCACAGAAGAAGAATATGGCTTGTCTACGGGCTTTCCGCCTACCTGATCACCACCCGTTTGTTTGGCGTCTTTGACCTCCCCCTTTCACTTTTCCGGTTGTATATTTTTTTTACGGCATTGATCGGTACATTTACCTGTCTCTGGCGCGCAAGAGCCAGCGCCCGTATCGGTGATACACGACTGTATACACTGGCCCTCAGACTGGGGGCCATGCTTTTCCTTTTAATACTCATCGCGGAAATAACCGGGTACAGCGCCCTGTCGGCACATTTGCTGGAGTCATCACTGAAGACGATTCTTATTATGCTGGCCGGCTGGATGTTAATGGTGATGCTGCGCGGATTTCTGGAATGGATCGTTTACAGTCCGTCGCTTAAAAAAATCCCTTTTTTAAAAACGAAGACCCGTATTATTATCAGCAGATCGGCGCTTTTGACCAATCTTTTTGCGGCCACCCTTACAGCAACATTGGTTCTTGTGGCCTGGCGCGTTTACAGTCATCCGGTCGAAGCCATTCAGGCAGTTTGGTCATTCGGCGTCACCGTCGGGCCCCGGCGGATTACCGTGGGACTGATTTTAATGGCGGCAGCCTTTCTCTATTGCGCGTTTTTTATTTCATGGGCAGTGCAGGCCATGCTCATGGAGGGTCTGTTCACCAAACGTCAACTGCCGGTCGGTGTACGAATTTCCATGGCAAGGCTAATCCATTACGGCTTTGTATTTTTGGGTTTTTTACTGGCCTTGCTGACCCTAGGGGTTCAGCTTCGGGAAATCACCATCATTGCGGGTGCCCTGGGCGTTGGTATCGGGTTTGGCCTGCAGGGCATCATCAACGATTTCGTCTCCGGTCTGATCCTACTTTTTGAAAGACCCGTCAAGGTCGGCGATTATATTGAACTGGGTGGGCAGCAGGCTGAAATCAAAAAAATCGGGCTGCGCGCCACGGTGGTGCAAACGCCTGAGCGCTCGGAGATTGTTGTGCCCAACAGCGACCTCATCTCAAACCAGGTCACTAACTGGACGCTTACGGATCAATACGTGGGAATCAAAATACCCGTGGATGTTGCTTACGACACCGATATTCCTCGCGTGATGCAGGCACTTTTGGAATGCGCACAAGAACATGTCCGGGTAGCGGAGAATCCCGCCCCCCAGGCGCTGTTCATGGGATTCGGAAAAAGTTCGATAGACGTTGAACTGCGGGGCTGGATTTCCGAGGTCGATGATATGGATCAGATCAAAAGCGATCTTTACCAGGAAATCAACCGAAAATTTCATTCATCGGGTATCCGGATTCCTTTTCCCCAGCACGACGTGCATGTTCAAATGGTTGAAAAATCGGCACCTGCTGCCTAATGTCGGGTCAAGGATGAAATGACGTTAAAGACTTGCCAGCAAAAAAGTACCATTTTCTTAACCCTCCATAACATTTACATCGTTTCTCCATAATTTCTCCACATTCTTTTATTAAGTATGATTTGAACGGCAGCAATCAGAGTGCATTAAATTTTAATCCCACAACTCAATCAGGGAGTAAACTACTGTTCAAATAAATCTTTATCCTTCAGATCCCAGCCAGTTACGGCATCTGAAAACCACCGGTTTTGAAACATCCCGGGAAAAAATCTTTATAAAAGCAAAAACCGTGTAACTTTTTATTCGGTTTAAACGACTCATTCATTATTTGAGATTGAATGGGGTTTGACTCATTTCAATATTGTTTTAAAGGTAGACAACGATGAAGTACGGAAATCACCATCAGCGGGCTGTTAAATGGATAACTGCTTTGATCGCTCCCCTAAAATCTATCGGACAGTTATACCGGATATTCAGGCTTGCTGATGGTGATTTTAAATGCTTTGGAATTTTGCATGCAAGTGTTTTAAATAGTTCTTATTTGAAACAATCCCCCTCCCAACTTCCTCACCCCCTCCTTCAATCCTTCGATTTCCTTCACACTGCAAATATGCGCAGTGTGAAGGATCCCCGTCTCCTTTACGGGACCACTTCTGAAGGAAAGAGAAGGGGTGGCTTGGCACCGGATCGGGTGAGCCTATCTTAAGGCCTTTGGTGGTGTGTGGTGTTAAAAAACAGAGTATAATAGAGATTAAACAATTGTTTGCGATTCGAGTAAGTACAAATATAATTATTAAACTGGGAAAAGAGGAAGTTTATGAAAAGACTAAAAGGGCACTGGATATTTTTGGTTGTTGTAATGATTCTGGTGTTAACGAACAAAGGATATGGTGGGACATTTGCATATGTGCCAAACAGTGCTTCCGGATATGTAACCATTATATCTTTGAATAATGGATCAACAATCGCAACCGTTCCGACAGGCAACACGCCTTATGGGTCCGTGCTTTTCCCTTATGGCAATTACGGTTATATCACTAACTCCGGCAGTAATTCCGTCTCAGTTATTGATTTTTCAATGATTAATGATCCTGAAGAGGTTGTTCTTGCTACCATATCGGTAGGAAAAGAGCCTCGTGGCATTGCGGTTGATCCGTTTGGCTATTATGTTTATGTAGTCAACTACGAAAGTGATACATTGTCAATTATCAGCACGACCAGTAACACGGTGATCAGCACCGTCAGTGTGGGTAACGGGCCATGGGGCATAATTGCGGATCCGGACGGAGAAACGGTTTATGTGAGCAACTATCTGGATAACAGTATATCGGTGGTATCAGCAACAGAAGCGTTTACGATTCCGGATGTGGGCGAAGGGCCCGTGGGACTTTCAATGTCTTCGGACGGAAAATACCTTTATGTGGCAAACTATGAAGGTAACACAGTTACCATGATCACTACCAGTGAATACGAAGAAAAAATGCTGAGTGATTTTGAAATCAGCGCAACGGTATCTGTGGGTGCTGCGCCTTTCGGTATTGTTGTTTCTCCGGATGATGGCACTGTGTTTGTCTCAAACAGCGGAGATGATACTGTTTCCGTGATAAATACGGAAACACTGTCTGTTGAATCAACACTGTCTGTTGGCGGTACTCCCATGGGAATCGCAGTCCCTAAACACGGAGACTCTGTCTACGTATCATGTTTTGGTGACGGAAGCCTGAAGCAGATCCGTCTGGACAATTTTTCCGTGACTGACTTCGATTTTGGCGGTGTACTTGATAGCCCGGTGGCATTGGGCTCATTTATCGGCGGTATGGCCCCGGATGCCCCTACGAATCTTGATATTGAAGATTATTCAGATGATTGGGCTGAACTGGAATGGGATGATAATTCCTGGGATGAGTTGGGATTTATCATTGAGCGGAAACTTTATGATGATGATGACGACGACGATGAGAATGAAGAGGAGGAGGAATATATAGTTGTGGGTGTTGTTGAAAGCAACATCACTGAATTTAAAGATAGCACGGTTGATCCCGATACAGAGTATGTATATCGGGCGAAATCCTACAATGAAGCGGCAGATTCTTTATATTCTTATGAGACGTACCTGACCACCGAGACGGAAGCAGAGTCTACTTGTTTCATCGATTCCCTTTTCGATCTTTTTTAATTGATGGCTTCGTAAAAAGTCCAAATTCTTTGTTGCGCTGCACCCTTCGTTTCTTCATGGTACGCTAAGTACAAATCATCACTCAGGTTTTGCGCGCCTCGCCAATATTATAACATTTGGTGGAGCTTTTTTCTTTGCCATCGAAATCTGACTTTTTACAAGTTTGTCTTAATTCATCGCCAAAAATTTCTTTTTCGATCATATACTCCCCCCTCTATGATCGATTTATCCCTGTCCGTTTAAGATTTTATAAACGGGCAGGGATTTTTTATTTAATAGTTTCTATATCCATCTAATTTTTATGCTTATTGAAAAATCCACATTTTTAAAATTTCGAAATCTATAAAAGTTGTCACCATTTCTGCGTATTAACGACTTATGTATCAAAAGACGGAGAACGAACAGATTTATCATTGAATAAGAAATCAGACCGTATTAGAAAAAGAACCGATGTTGCTGGATGCGGCAACGCCATTCAACCTTTTCATGGCTGTTATATCCTTTTCATTCGGCCTCAGCCGCCCACCCAGTAACAACCTGGTTCTGGAGCAGGTCGATAAGAATGCCGGGGCCGCGTCCTCGCTTTTAATTTTTATCTACTTCATGCTGGGCGCATTTTCAATGTGGTTGATCTCCCTGGACTGGACAGACAAATCCGCACTATCGGCCTGCTGGAAACGGTATGCGGCGGAATCCTGCTGGGCATCTGGCTTGTTCTTCCGAAAACAGTCACGAAAAAAAGTTCTGTGCTCTGTCAGGATGGTGGAAACGGTTGAAGCGATACCCGGCCAAAGCCGTTTTGTCGGTGTTGTGGAAAAAATACGTGAAAAGCTGTCTGAATCCGGATAGTAAAGAATACACTCAATGGGTCCACCAAACGCTTGTTGAAATATTCCTCCCAACCCTTGACCGATTATTCCATCCTTAACCTTTCCATCTTTTCTCCATCATTTCTCCACATTTGTTTATTATTGAATATCTGATCTGAAACAATCCACCGCAAAAGAACGGCTGATCATGAGACATATCCGATAAACAGACATTCAATGAATACTGCCGGTGGGGAAGCCATTGAAGCTGAAACAAATGTAACAATCAGTTCCGGAGAAATTACCGTCTCCTCAGTTGGAAAAGGGATCAATGGAACAATCAGTACCCTTATCGATGGCGGAAACTTTATCATCGATTCTGTTGATGATGCCATTCATTCGAACGGAACCATCACGATTAACAATGGTTCATTTGTCATCTCCTCCGATGATGACGCCATTCATGCCGACGATGATCTGGTCATTAACGACGGGGATATAAACATTACCAATTCTTATGAAGGGATTGAAAGCGGCGAAGGCAATATCACAATAAATGATGGTGAGATTCACCTCGTATCCAGTGACGATGGCCTTAATCTGGCAGCCGGCGGTGGTGTTTCAGGGCGTGGCAGTATATCTACCGGCAATTACTATCTTTATATTAACGGCGGATATATTGTGATAGATGCCGGCGGAGATGGTATTGATGCAAATGCTTCAATTGTAATGACCGGTGGTGATGTCATTGTCAGCAGATCTACAGCCAGCTCGAACAGTGCACTGGATTATGATGGTTCATTTGCAATGAATAGTGGATTTCTTGTGGCAACCGGTACTTCCAGAATGGCAGAAGCCCCGGGTTCATCATCTGACCAGAATTCTGTTCTGGTAAATTTTTCCTCGACCCAAAGTGCGGGAACACTCATACATATTGAAGACCAAAGCGGCCAGGACATCCTGACACTTAGCCCGGCAAAATCCTATGATTCCGTTGCGTTTTCTTCTCCGGATCTCGCGATCGGATCTACTTACAATGTTTATCTTGGCGGAAGTTCCTCTGGCACTTTGCTTGACGGGCTTTATACGGATGGCACCTATTCACCCGGAACCAAGTATAAGAGTTTCACTATTTCCAGTACTGTAACAACTGTCAATTAACCTTTTTTCTGCCTGTCATCAGAAATACCGTGATCCGGCTGTAGCAATATCCCGGAAGGCAATAACCTTTCAAAATGCATACGCATTATTGAACACCAAGCCGGAATAACGGAAAAGTAAAGGACGCCATGATGGGACTGAGGGATTTAATCAACATCGGAACAGACGGGCTTCAGGGGAAAGAAGTCAGCACCGTACGGCTGGTCAATCTACTGGCGTCAATTACCGTATTCGTATCGATGATGTATCTGGTGTTTTATATCACAGCCTCGGCATGGGTTGCCATTTTTTTTAATTATGCGGTGACTGTTTGTTACGGCCTGACTTTTTTGTTGAACCACCAGCAGCGGTATCGCAGTGCAAAATTCTGGCTGTTTTGTGTGTATATGGCACATTTGTTTGTTTTGACGGCATTTGTATTCACTAAAGACACGGGTTTTCACTATTATTATTTAGCCGTTCCTCCGTCTGTGTTTCTGGTGTTTGAATATAAAAACATCACCGATAAATTGTTTTTAAGCCTGATTTCCATTTTTTTATTTTACGTATGTGAAATACATGTGTTTCCGGAACCCAATATCATGCTGAGTGAAACGGTCAACCAGGTGTTGTTTCTTTCCTCAATTTTTGCCTTTTTTATCGGCATACTGTTTGTGATTATTATGTTTACCTATGAGATCAGAAAGAATGAAACCGCCCGTGAAGAACTTATTGTGCAGCTAAAAAACGCTTTAAATGAAATTAAACAGTTAAGGGGTATTTTGCCGATCTGCGCGCATTGCAAGAAAATTCGTGATGACAAAGGATACTGGAATCAGATTGAATCCTATATTGAAAATCATACGGAAGCAGAATTTTCACACGGTATCTGCCCAGGCTGCGCAGAAAAATTTTATCCGGATCTTGATCTTTATGATTCAAGAAAGGCTGGCTAACAATTATGATATTGGAATAGTCCATTACCGACTATTACGGGCCATTTCCGCATACATAATTAATGGACATTTTCTCTTTTACTTTATATCTTGACATAACAAAATCATAGCCATCGTTATTTACAAATTGGAAAATGAACGGACAAGGCCTCTCGGGTGCCACAGACAACTGGTTGCCCAGGTTCCAAGGGAACAAAAGGGGATGTCAACAAACTGAATGGATCCCAAAAAAAACGGGACTTCCCAAGGCAATGTTTTTCACCGGCATTCATTTGTTGATATTCACGGTCGATATCGAGAATTGGGCTCTATAATCAAAAATCAAAAATCAAGGCCCGGCACCATTTATTTTTCACATCTTTTTCTAAATTTTCAATCACTTAATTTGACTCGACAGGAATTCGCATTTCGCTATTTTGTTTGTACTCAATAAAAGGAATGGCATTCTCCCTTTGTATAAAACCAAGCTGCTTTTCTTCATCATAAGTGAGCATGGTTATGTCCAACTCTACAGAATACCGTTGTTTGATTTTTTTAAGTATCTCGTAATGGTATTCATAGGCTCCCGAGGGTGGACAGATAGATGGCTTGTAGAGAATTAATAAGTCAAGGTCTGCCTTATTGTTTCCGTTTAGCGATGACCCAAAAACATATACGGAGGAGCCTTCAGGCAGCGCAATATTGATATACTGGATTTCCATCGCGGTCTTTCTTATGATATTTGATTGGATTTTGCCAATTTAATGCCCCAAGGAACTCTCCCATGACAAAAATACCTATATCGTTATCCCAGCCATACTGTTTTGCTTCTTTAGTATAGCCATTCCAGTTAGCTCCTGTAACTATGTGATCAATATCATGGAATTCTTTCAAGACATCTAGCACAGCAGCAATACCAAGGGTATACTTATCAAGCAATAAGACTTTTATTTCTGAATAATCCCATAAAGTTATATGGAAAACGATATCTTGAACGCGTTTAAATTTTTCAATTTTGCGATGGCCTTCCAGCGCATTCTCAAAAGACTTTATTAGGCCATATGAGACATTCCAATTATTAAATTCTGACATGATGATCAATTACCTCTACAAAATTCATAGGGAACCTCGGAACTCCTTCTGTTCTATCGTAACAATTCCTTTCGAAAGCAATTGCGTGCTCCTCAAACTCTACAAAAGCTTCATATTCACTTAGTGAAAACAAATGTTCGTTATTTTGTATTAATTGTATCATCCTTGTATTATTTGGAATAATCATGTCAAGTTTGCGCAGATCCCAGATAAGTTTGAGATTACTAATAGGATTTCTCTTTGCTTCAGATGATTCTGGGCCAAAAGTTTTCCAAGAAATATTATTTTTTATGAGTATTTTTTTAATAGCCAAACATAAATCTTGAACATTATCATATGAAGGAATCTCTAATAATTTCCTAACCCATTCTTCATGTTTTGCCTTCCACTCAAACAACACTCCTTCCGGGTACGTTCCTTCAGGTGCTTTATCAATTTCTCTATGATGTGTTGGGCATAATAGAAGTAAGTTTTCGTACTCATCTTTTCCCCCCTCCATAATACCACGTGGCCCTTTTGGACTTTTTGCGATGACATGGGCCATTTCTCCTATAATTGTAGGATCATTTGCTTGCAAAAATTTTATACATTCTTTCTGGCATCCAGGCTTACTGCACCTTCCAGCAGCAAGTCCCCAAAGTTTTTTTAAATCTTTATCAGATATATTCATGATACTCAATTTATCACTTGACGAAGTGAAGCGTAAAAGACTTCTTTCAAGCAGTAGTTTTGACGTAAGTCATTTAATTTTGAGTGATATTACTCTATGCATGATCAAAATACAACTTTTTTGTCCTGCCAGGTCAGACTTTCAGACATTGATGTATGGCAAAAAACAAACGCTGGGAG
>JAQIBZ010000433.1 GCA_027858815.1 Desulfobacteraceae bacterium | reverse complement strand
GCCTCTTCCAGAATAATCCAACTGCATTTTATTCAGGCATTTTATTTTTTAATGCCGATGTTATCCAGAAAATGCCTTCGTTTCATCCGGAACAGGGCCTTGTCTTCTTCCACAAGATAGAAAAACCCTTTGTTTAACTCATCAAAACATTGATAAAGACCGGTATACTCCCCAAGGTCATTTATATCACAGACCCGTTCCACATCATCGTTGAACCTGCGGCATACTTGGATCCAGTCCTCTTGTTTTGCTCCGGCCTTGACCTTGATTTCTTGTGGGTCTTTCTGATAATCCGCCTGGATTGATTTCATGTCTCGCCTCCAGCATAAGGTGATTTATTTTTCCTGGGAGATTCTATAAAAGATTCCTCAAGTTTGTCCATGAAAAAATTAATATTCCCCCTATTATGCAATATTTTTGATTTTGCAATTTCCACTCTTTTAATATAACTTCTTTTTAAGAAACTTTTCCAGATACAATTTTAATTATTGCAGATTGGGGGTGCTAATTTTTATGGTGGGTGTTCTCCTTTAAAGACAACGCTAATTTTGACGTTAAAAGAGGTCTTGTATGGCTAAAAAACCAACCTATGAAGAATTAGAAAAAAAATTCAGGCGTTAGAGCGTTCAGAGAAGTCTCTATTGGAAAAAGAACATAAACTTGCAACCCACCTTCAAGAAACACCGGTTGGCGTGCTTTCCTGGGACATGGACTTCAAAGCGATTGAATGGAATCCGGCGGCTGAAACAATATTCGGCTATACCAAATCAGAGGCCTTGGGTAAACATGCCACAGAACTCATTCTTCCTGAAGAGATGAAAGAATTTATTGATGACCTCTTTAAGGATTTGATCGCCCAAAAAGGAGGTACACGCAGTACCAATGAGAACATAACCAAAGATGGCAAAAGAATCATCTGCGAATGGTACAACACAACCCTAAAAGATATGGATGGCAATGTTATTGGCATAGGATCTTTGTTCCAGGACGTCACTGAGCGCATCCTATCAGAAAAACGTCTTCAAGAGAGCGAAGAACGGTTTCGTATTCTTTTCGAGAATGCACCACTGGGGTATCAATCATTAGATGCGAATGGGGATTTAATCGAACTCAACGAAACCTGGTGCAACTTACTGGGATATACAAAAGAAGAAGTTCTTGGTAAAAATTTTTCAGACTTCATTCACCCTGATTTCAAAGAAATTTTCAAGGAAAACTTTCCAAAATTTAAGCGTATAGGATATATCCTGGGCATCGAATTCGAGATGATTAAAAAAGATGGATCAGAGATCATCGTTGCCTTTGATGGAAAAATAGGACATGAGGATGATGGATCTTTTAAACAGACCCACTGCGTTCTAAGTGACGTAAGCGAACGTAGACGGGCTTTGGACGCGTTGCAGGACAGCGAAGAAAAATATCGTACCATGATGGAATCAATGAAAGACGCTGCTTATATATGCTCCCCTGAACTGCGAATCGAATATATGAACGCTATCATGATTAACAGGGTTGGAAGAGATGCCACCGGCGAAGTTTGTTATAAAGCCATATATGATCAGGATAAAAAATGTTCCTGGTGTGTCTTTGATCAAATAGAGAGAAATGAACCTGTTGAATATGAAATTGTAGATCCCAAAGACAACAACCATTATGTGGTCTCTTGCTCACCCATATCCAATAAAGATGGTACGGTTTCCAAATTAACAATTTATCATGATATTACCCAGATAAAAACCATAGAAGAAAACCTTCGCCAGGCCGAAAAAATGGAATCCATCGGAACGCTTGCAGGTGGCATTGCCCATGATTTTAATAATTTGCTTTACATGATTGTCGGAAATACGGAACTGGCACTTGAGGATATTCCAAAGTGGAATCCAGCATATGCCAATCTTGAAGAGATTAAATCTGCCAGCCTCAGGGCAGCAGGTATTGTAAAGCAATTGCTCAATTTCAGCCGTAAGACGGATCAAAAAATGATCCCCATAAAAGCTGTCGCCGTTATTAAGGACTCCCTCAAATTTTTGCGGTCAACCATCCCCGCTACCATAGAAATTCATCAACACCTGCCGGAGGATGATATCGTAATCCTTGCGGATTCAACCCAGATCAATCAGGCCATGATGAATCTGTGTATCAATGCTTCCCAGGCCATGGAGGAAACAGGAGGCAACCTGAATATCACTGTTAAACTGACAAGGTCTGAAACAAAAAAAACAAACGGTTTTGAGGGCCTGACCCCGGGTAAGTATCTCAAAATCACGCTCACTGACACCGGTCCCGGAATAAATCCTGAAATCATCAACCGGATTTTTGATCCCTATTTTACCACCAAGGCAATGGGAAAGGGTTCGGGCATGGGTCTTTCCATTGTACACGGCATTGTTAAAAATCATGGAGGTGCTATTTGCGTAGACAGTAACCTTGGCAAAGGAACCACTTTCAGGCTTCTGTTCCCGGTGGTGGATGAAAAGGCTGTGAATGAAACTAAAACGACAGATGAATTTTCTTTGGGTACAGAAACGATTCTTTTTGTTGATGATGAACAGGCCATTACTGATATGACACAAAAAGGATTAGAAAAAATAGGATACCGCGTTGAAACAAGTCTGAACCCTTTAAAGGCATTGGATTTATTCCAGTCAAAACCTGATACCTTTGACCTGGTCATAACCGATATGACAATGCCCCAGATGACCGGTGCAAAACTGGCTCAAAAGCTAAAAGAGATCCGGTCGGATATCCCCGTTATAATCTGTACGGGTCACAGTTCTCTCATTGATGAAGAAAAAGCAAAACAACTTGGAATTGACGGCTATCTGATGAAACCCGTGGTTATGGCAAGAATTGCAAAGGAAATACGAAGGGTTTTAGATCCGTAACGATCAGAATCTTACATCAACTATAATATGTATTCAGCGTCCGGGCTTCAAGAAAAATCCGGGCGATACCAGGTCTGGTATTTGGCGTTTTTCCAGGGTTCAACGACAAGGGGTGGGGGACTAAAAAGATTAGGGTTTCGGTCCGGGCGAAAAAGTGATAGTTAAAACGGTTTTTATAAAACCGATGAAAAAGGAAAAATCGTGAATCAACCCCCCAGCAGGATGGTCCCTTATATTTGCCTGGTCCTGGCCATGGTATTATGGGCCAGCACCTTTGTTGCTCTAAAGCTGGCCTTTCGGGTCTATGATCCCATGGTGGTGATTTTTGGGAGAATGCTGGTGGCAAGCCTGTGTGCACTTTGTTTCCCCTTTGTTTTCCGGAACATTACCTTTCGTTCGAAAGATCTGAAATACATTGTGATCATGGTTATCTGCGAGCCCTGCCTCTACTTTGTATTTGAAGCAAAGGCCCTGGTGCATACCTCGGCATCCCAGGCAGGCATGATCACGACCATGATGCCCCTGCTGGTGGCCATTGCCGCCTGGGGAATCCTAAAGGAACGTCTGACGATAAAAACCTTGTTTGGGTTTTTAATTGCCGTCATCGGGGCTCTCTGGCTGAGCATCGCATCGGAATCCTCCCAACATGCCCCCAATCCCGCCTGGGGTAATTTTCTGGAGTTCATGGCAATGGTCTGTGGCTCGGGTTACGCCATCTGTTTGAAAAAACTTACAAATTATTATTCCGCGTTGTTTCTCACCTTTTTACATGCCTTTGCCGGTGCTATTTTCTTTTTCCCCATCCTTTTTCTCCCCAGCACAGTGCTGCCGGTTGAGATTGTGCCCCTCCCTTTTTTAGCGATTCTTTACCTGGGCGGTGCCGTCACCCTGGGGGCCTATGGATGTTATAATTACGGGGTCAGCCAGATTCCTGCCAGCCAGGCCACGGCATTTATCAATCTCATACCGGTATTTACACTGATCATGAGCGTTCTGATTTTAAAGGAAAAATTTACAGGTGTCCAATATCTGGCCTCGGGACTTGTCTTTGTCGGGGTGATTTTAACCCAGACCCCCTTTAGAAAGGCCCCCACGGCCAAATGAAATATTAAGCTTTTTCATCCGTTTGCGCAGGGTTGACGGATGGATGTTCATCACTTTTGCCG
>JAQIBZ010000356.1 GCA_027858815.1 Desulfobacteraceae bacterium | reverse complement strand
TTTCAAGTATAATTTTACACTCAAAGAGAACTGATTATTCAAAATCATATAATACAATAATATATATAAAATAAAGCAGAAGGCTAACGCCCATTTTTTTTTATGGACGATAAAATACCCTATGATCGGTAACAGAATATAAAATTGGATTTCTGTATAAACCGCCCACAAGACGGTACTAAAGGGTGACAATTCCGGTCCATTGAGCCCCCAAACGATATTCAAGGCCCGCATAGATGTTTTGTAATCCTTCAAAACCAGTGCCGAAGTCGCCACCACCAAGAGGAACATGGGTATAATTCGGAGAACGCGACGCATGTAAAACTTTTTCCAGGAAGGGACAGTGCCGATTCCAAAAGATTTAATGTATGGCTGGGTCAGCAAAAAAGCGCTTAACACAAAAAACAGGGTGACGCCGCTTCGTCCGGCGGTGATAAATGATTTAAGGAAAGACGGCAAAAACCATAGATTGTAATCAAAATAACCCCTGGCGTGAAAAAAAACACCATGAGGATGCCAATGCCACGAACCGCGTCAAGGTCATCAATCTGCTGGCCTTTGGATATTTTAGAATTTTTCATTGTACCATTTTTGGGTCAGGTAAAAAGCCCATCCTTTTATTGGGTAATATTTCACAAGTACGGTATGATTCCCTCCCCGACATTGTTTTTTGATGTTTATTGAAGAAGTTAACAACAAAATTGCTAAAACGGGTTTGATCTCCTCTTGGTTTTTTAATAAAAATAACTCTTTTTTTCCAGAAACGGTTTCTCAATGAATCTGTATGTCAACGCTGACGCTCCTATACAGGCGATAAAAACGATCAGAATGAGAACCCCTTTTGGTGGAACAGGCATTTGCATAGCATCGTTGAGCTTCCGTATCGCCATATTTCCATAAACTAAAAACGGATAATGTAGCAAGTAGATGGAATAAGAAATTTTTCCGATCTGCCTAAAAAAAGGGTTGGCGACCCATTTTTTAAACTTTAAAGGCAGCAACAGCAGCCCCATAATGACTCCGCTCCATAATATCGCCTCAATAATATGCCAATAATGATAATGGGCCTCCATTTTCGGATATGTAACCTCCGTGGCAATCAATAAAAGCACATTGACAAGAAGAAAAATAAAAACCAGAATAGCATCACTGGCTTTTACAACAACCGGATTTTTTAAAAACTGACTTTTAATGAAATCACCATGGTGGAGAAAAATCCAAGCCGCCCCCCCCCCAATTATGAAAGCAGTACCTCTCCCCAGAAAGGAATGAAGAGTCCTCCAGAATAATGGTATACTATGAATATTAAGATGATAAAAAATAAGACAAAAATACAATACCAGATACAAAATAAAACAGAAGGCTAACACTATTTTTTTTTTATAGACCAGAAAGTATCCGATAATCGGGAGCAGAATATAAAACTGAATTTCCGTATAAACCGCCCACCAGACATTGCTGAAAGGGTATAAGGCGTTACCACCGACACCCCAGACTATATTCAAGGCCAGCATTGATGTCTTATAATTCTTCAAAAACAACGCAGAAACTGCTACCATCAATAGATACAAAGGCAATATGCGAAGAATGCGACGCATATAAAATTTTTCCCATGAAGGCACGACTCCGGTGCCGAATGACTTAATATAGGGCTGAGTCAGGAGAAACGCGCTTAAAACAAACAACATAGTGACACCACTGTGTCCGGCAGTGATAAATGATTTCAAAAAGGGCGGCAAAAACCATATGTCGTATTTGAAAAAAGCACTGGCATGAAAAAAAAAGACCATGAGGATGCCGATTCCCCGGACTGCATCAAGGTCATCCATCTGTTGAATCTTTGCGATATTCGCTTTCATCATTCTTTCTTTTTTCAGGGAATGTCCCCTGCCCCGATGTGAATCTATTAATACTTCAATAGAACAGATCATCATCAGCAACTTCGGGAGGTTTATTTATTCACGCTTACATCAATAGGCATTCATAGATTCGTGCAACGACCCCGGATGAATATCTTATCCCTGTTTTAAGCCAATTAAAGTCCGTGGCAAAAAAGAAAAAAATCACTTTTCTTTTCCAATACTGGCATCATAACGCCCGCAATCCAGGGATGTATCAGCGGGCACATGGAAGCTGACTTCATTTCGAAAAAGGGGCTTGACGCTGTCATCACCGGTTAATGAGCGTGCATAATCCAGAACTGTCCGGCGGGGGGCCCCAATATGAAGCGTTCCGGTGATATCTTTATCCAGAACAGAAACAATTTTTGCAGCAATATCTCGTGCACATTCTCTGCTGGTCCACTGGTCGGCAAACGCTTTTTCGAAAGGAAAGTTGTTAGGACCAAATGACGTTCTGACAATCAGGGAATTGTCATAAAGCCGAACTGCGCATTCGCCGCCAAGTTTCGACCAGGCATATTTGTTCACCGGAAACACCGGGTCTTCTTCTTTGTAATTTCCCTGATCACCATTAAACACGTAATCTGTGGAAATATAGATGAGCCGGATATTTCTTTTCATGCAAAGCTGAACAATATTTGCCGTGCCGATAATATTAACGGCTAACGCCTTTTGAGGGTCTTTATCGATAACGGGTGGAGATGTAAATGCGGCAGCATGAAGGATCAGGGAAATGTCCTTGTCAGATATGAATTTTTCCATCTGCTCAAAATCCGTCACGTCAAATTCCGAAGTCGTTGGATAAAAACTTTCCGGTACCAATTGTTTTACTTCGCCGCCCAGCAACCCGCTGCCGCCGGTAAAGAGCATTTTTGTCGGATCAAACATGGTTATTTGTCCTTTCTATTTTTTAAACTGCTCTGAATCTGGATTTTTCCCCCATTGTTCCAGGGAAAAGCCATCGCGGTCCTTGTCCGTCATCAGTTCCGTTGTTGTGGACACCTCTGAAAAAATTTCCTGCAATTTGGGGTCGCACATGGACCAGTCAATATCTTCGGCCAACGGGGAAATTCCGGCCTCGCAGCCCTGGCTGTATTCACCGGAACAGAAATATTCAATAACCGTGTCTTTTAAAAAAAGATTTCCATGGGCAAATCCCGGCGGAACCCAGATCCATTCATTCAACTGACTGTCCTGACCGGACGGCATGTCATAAGCAATGATTTTCCCATATGTCGAAGATCCCTTGCGGATATCCAGCACCAAGTCAATCATGTGACCGTAAATGGTTCTTACCATTTTTCCCATATACGGATTCCATTGAAAATGAAGCCCCCGAATCGTGTCTTTTCTGGAAAAACTTTCATTGCATTGAACAAAATCAACATTTTTTAAAAATCCCATGTCAGGATGATTTTTATAATCGCTTTTGCGAAAGGTTTCCGTGAAATATCCCCGATGGTCAGAGAATCGTGCGAACTGGAGCACCTTGATATCCGGGATGGCGAGAGCGGCAATGTTTGTAATTTTCATTTTTCACCTTTCACATGATTTGGAAGGGCAGAATGGACCCCACCCTAAATTAAATTTTGATTATTTAACGCAGGTCTTGGGTTGACTTGTCTCTATGCGGGATTTTTCATCGCCGACATAACTAAAAAAAATCATGGTATTCATCAAACGGTTAAAACAATTCCGTACTTCTTAAATCCGTTGGGATTTCCTCTATCGGCAGATTCTGAAACGGCCAGTGATAATAATATTTTTTGAACTCATCCATCTGGTTGATTCTATTCTGGAACCCCTGATTTGTTTTTACGTCTTCTTCATTCCAGTTTAATTTTGCCTTTTCCAGGTTTTTATTCCAGCACATATCAAAGTCCAGTTTGTGCAAGTGAATAAGCAACAGACTGTTGTCTCGGTTGGATATTTTTTTCGTTACCTGATGGTTCCCCATCTTCCATGTCAATGGGACTCTCGAAATCAGTGTCTTATCATACCAACGGGTAGGATACCAGAAATTTCTTTGAGTTAACACGGTTTTAGAGGAATCAAAGACAGGCTCTTTATCTTTCAGATGAATCAAATCATACCCTTTGCATCGGACATATTTTGTTTGCATTTTCTCGATGTAATCATCCAGACCTGAATATTCTTCACTATTTGGGAAAATGATCTCATCAATATCCGTGAAAACAACATATTCATAAAATTTCAACAATTTCCGATGGGTATTGTTGATTACAAATTGAAACCATTTATGGTCAAAACTAAACGGATAATCCAGATCAAACACATTAAAGGAAAATTCTTATTGACATGCCGCTACGCTGCCATCCGTGGTGCGGTGGTTAAATACATAAATGTCATCACCATGAATATATTTGGAATAGTATTTAAGCCATATAGGAAGAAAAACCGGTTCATTCTGAAC
>JAQIBZ010000029.1 GCA_027858815.1 Desulfobacteraceae bacterium | reverse complement strand
ATACGCTTCAATTCACTCTTGTTAATATTTGCCCATTCAATGACCAGCTTTTTTGCCCGATTCGGCAAATCACCCTCTATCATTTCGAGAGTGTCAATACAGAATAGCCCAATATGCTCACCATAAACTGCATGAAAATGTGCTGGTGGATGGTCACCAAAAAATAATTTGATAATGATTCCATAAAACCTTGCTATTTCTGGCATATTTGTTTCCTTTGTTTAAATCTCATAACAACACATAGGCAAACACATCGAGGCTTTAGTCATCATTTCGGCCAGCACAATGTCATTCCGGCATGCTTCCCCCTTGGTCATTCCGGCATGCTTTTAGCCGGAATCTATGTTCGGATATAGCACATAAATGGATTCCCGATAGAAACATTCGGGAATGACAAATCTGCTTTGGCCAAAACGATGATCAAGGCCCACATCGATTTGAAATCGGTCGGAAAATTCACCGATCAAATTTAGGAACATTTCCCGGTCATCATCCGAGCGAAAAATCTCCTGCCGCTCAACTTAGAAATTAGTAACAAATCAATGACCCCTTTTCACCGGAAAGCGTTATGCATAAGCAAGTCGACGGCCTTTTGGTTCCGGAATCGGATCATTGAACTCCCTGGCTGTTTCAATCCAAAGCGCCATCGCTGTTCGGATATTTGACAATGCAGCCTCATGGGTATCACCATGTGCCATGCAACCTTGTAGCTCTGGGGCCTCAGCAATAAAAGCTTGATCCTCTTCACTCCAATAAATAATAATTTCATATTTATCCATCAGGTTCTTCTCCAAACTTATATTTAAGAATGATATTTCGGACCTGTTTAACCTGATAAGGCTTGGCATTGCTGCCATCTTTCTGTAAATTTATTTTCTCTTCAACTCCACCCATTCTGAAAATATGATGACTCCCTTTTATGCGTTCCTCAAAACCAAAATGTTTCAACAAACTATTTAAATCAGAAAAAGCGATATTCGCATCGCTTCTGCCCCGCAATATTTGAAATATCAGTTTATCATATTTTCCCATAATTAAAATATATCGATTTAAATGATCTTCTGCAATAATTATTCAATTAAGTAAGGTGTCCCGAGATTCCTCCTGTTTCCTTCACCCAAAGCGCATCGAGTTGAACTGAGGGTGAATAGCCCAACTTTTTCATTTTTGAAATATCCGCCACCCAGTTTAAAGGATTCCCTTCCGGAATGATGCCATCAAATTCAAGACTGCACTGATTCTTTAAATTTGCCAGAATTAAATTCGCCATATTCTGAATCGATACTTCTAATCCGGACCCAAGATTGTATATATCGCCATTCATAGGAGACGATATTGCCACTGACATCAAAGCGCGTGCAATATCAGCTGCATGAATAAAATCCCTGCTTTCATCGCCGGTCCCTTTCAGCAACACAGATTCCTGTGTCATTGCCTTATAACAAACATCCCAGATGACCTGCCGATGAAGTCCCGGGCCATAAGCTGAAAAAATTCGAATAATCGCAGTTTTTAATCCATATACCTGACTAAATTCTTTGCATAATTGGTCACATTGAAATTTATGAAAACCATAAGGTAAAATTGGATTTGTAACATGGCCCTCTGTTACAGGCAATGATTCAGGATTTCCATACACAGCCGCGCTGAACAAAAAAATAAATTTGCAACCCGTTGCAAATTATCGCAATGCATTTAAAAATTCAAATGTCAGCACCGTACCATCATAAAAATCACTCGCCGGATCATCTAACCGACCTCAACTATAATATACATTCCCACGCCGGAGCATGGGAACGAGAAACGAGGGTGAAAACGGATTTGGGAAAAAAAAGCAGAACAAATATTACTAACTTTTATTTTTCAAATTCAAGATTGACGGACTCGTAAAAAGTCGAAAAGCAGGCACGGTGGCCTGCCCTACGTAGGGTCGGTCACCGTGCCGACCGGACTTTTTACGAGACCTTCAAGATTAAAGAAAAACCTTGTATCCGATATTCAGAGCCTTGCTCAGTCTTTTGGCAATCTCTTTTCCGATAGATCGTTTGCCATTCTCCATTTCCGAGATATGCCGCTGCGGTATGCCGGTAAGTTCTGAAAGTTGTTTTTGGGTCAGTCCCTCTTTCCCCCTTGCTCCGACCAGGCACACCCCGGGCAGTTGTTCTTCTGTATAAGAAAAGCATTCCCTCCAAGGCACGGCCTCTGATACAACCACAAAGCCTAATGATTTGAGCATGTCAACGGCCTCATTCCGCTTTATCGAAGGACCAAGAAAACGCAGTTCCACTGGGTCCTTTTCAATAGGGCGCTTTTTCATGCGTGCCCGCATAGATCACCTCCACCAATTTAATTTCTTTGTCTTTCACTTCCCAAACAGCCACATAAGTTGATTTGCCCTTCTTAATGTGGCAATGATAAAGACCTTTCCCAAGCGCGCTAAAGTTTGGCCAGTTACCTCGTATTGGACCATTGTTTTCAATATCCAGAATTAAAGCCACAAGTTTCTTTGTGGCCGATTCAGGCACTTTCCCACAGATATATCAATAAATCCCGCTTATCTTTCTCGCCCGCCGGAATACGCTTTCCAGCCACCGCTGCTTCCAGGTCAAAATCCAGGGCCGCTCCTGCGCGTTGCAGCATTTCCCCAGGATAAAACGCCTTTACCATCCGGTTATACTGAGGCAATTCCGGATCTTTCCCGTCAGAAATAAATCGTGAACGGATATCTGTCACAAAATCCTGTGAACCGAATATTAAGCCATGCTGAACATCTTCCCAGATACTGCCCGCTTCATCCGAATACTGCTGAACCTTGTCGCGGTATTGCCGATGAGGGTCTTTGCCGTGCATCAAACCCAGAAGTAAAACAATTTTCAGCCATTCGGGTGTTTTCCGGGCATATCCGTAAGAAAGATAGCTGCTCCATGTATAGTCCGAAAGCCGCTTTACAATCCCGGCCCGCAGGGGATTTCTGTGAATATAGCAGGAAAGACGCATGAGGTACAGGTCACTTTCAACCAGAATGCTTTTATATCGACCCTGAAACAGATGACCGCTTCTGCGGTGCCTGTTGTTGAATTTCCGGGTATAGGTCGTCCCCAGCCACTGCATACTTTTGGACAGATTTCCCTTATGAGTCTTGAGCAGCAAATGATAATGATTGCCCATCAACACATAGGCAAACACATCGATTTGAAATCGGTCCGAAAGTTCGCCGATCAAATTTAGGAACATTTCCCGGTCGTCATCCGAGCGGAAAATCACCTGCCGCTCATTGCCGCGTGAGAGAATGTGATAAAATGCCCCAGGATATTCAATTCGCCATTGTCTTGCCATGATCGTCCAATAGCAGATAAATTTTCTCCCGTCAACAATTAATCACAAATCAAGGTTTGACCCCA
>JAQIBZ010000330.1 GCA_027858815.1 Desulfobacteraceae bacterium | reverse complement strand
ATCGACAGGGGATTACTTTGTCGTTCGTTCCTCGCTTCGTGTAATGACAATCAGGTTTTGAGGCTTTTGGCCAGGTGCTATATAACTCTCAGATTTTCTTCTTTTTACTTTTCTTGATGGGCAAGAAAAGTAACAAAAGAACCCACCCTGTGCTGCGGTTATCCCAATGCTGACAGCTATCCGCGGCGGGGGCAAAAACTCGCTGAAAAAGTAAAATTCCCCGGGACCTTTCTGCCTGCCATGCTGATCGAAGCCGCTAAATTTATAGGCATATATACGCTCAAACAGTTTGTCCCCGTATCCCACGAAAAGCTGTCAGCACAGGGCCGCATCACAATGGGACCCGCCCTCCGACGATGGTTTTTCAACAGCCTGTAGCACTCTCAATTTTTCACTATTGTTCTATATTTAAATTTATGTTAATAATTCGATAATTTAAATACGGATTGGTTTCAAGGTAGTCAAAAGATCAGAATTTGATTGCGAAGTCGAATTGTGCTTATAGTTCTTACACGCTTGAAAAGTAATAATGTGATATCAAGCCAAAAAGCCGTATTTCACTCTTGTGGAGCGTCATATCAAGCAGAATTATATGACTTGCGTCAAACCTACTGCGCAAAAGACGTCTTTCACGCTTCACTTAGGCAGTCGAATAATTGCTATACTTTCTGACCAGATTTATTCTGATCGGAAGAAAATATGTAAAAAAGCACTAATCGCAATTCATGAGGCGTTTTTAGAGTGTCATATTTTGGTAAAATGGATGACCAGATAAATGGCGTGTTTACACTGGGACCGAAGTGCCCCAATTGATGATAAAGATATGAAATATTGATCAATAACTGACGCTTGTTTTTAAATCATATGACTCGAATTTGCGTCCTAATAATTGTTAGCTTTTAAAGAGAGTGTAATGTCTGATATTATAGAAAAAATCGCCGAGTTTATATTCTGGTTTATATTCACAATACTGCTATATTGGGCCGGATATATAGTTCTTAATATCATTTCTCTTGGATATATAGGAAAATTTCTACACAATTTGAGAGAAAAATCAATGAAATGGGAAGTCTTTGAAAGCTATACATACATAATCGTTGGTTTTGCATTTTATCTTTTCGCATTTAATATGGGAAACAACATCTATGCAAGCTATCAATAACCTAAACAAGAGAATTGAAAAAAACAATAAATTTTCAGCTAACAATTAAATACAGGTGACAACCAAAGCGGAGTTTGCATTATCAATCGTTTTCGTTGTCTGAATTTTAATATTTTTTTCAAAATTTGTGGTAACCCTGCTTTGGTTGCCCCTGATTTTGTCGTTGGGCAGGAGCTAATAATTATCTTTATGAAAATATCAAGTAGCTTCTACATTAGTTCATGGTTGAAAAATTCATTAATGGCGATTGGAACCGGTTTCGTTCTTGGTCATTTTTCTACCATGATAATTCATATATATGATCCTCCTATAAATTTCTTAATTGGTGCTGTCATTGCATTTATACTTTATCAGCTTTCATCCTTTAAACGTTTTTTTGGTTCTCGAAGAGGGGAATTTGAGTATGAATACAGAATCGATTTAGCTGAGAAAATTATTAAGAAATTAGTTTTTAGAACATTTGGATTATTTACCTTTATCAAATATTTCCAAGATCAGTTTAACGCTTTAAGAACATCGCAGAAAGATATTTGTCGAAACCTTTTAAAGAACGCAAATATTACACAAGACAATAAGAGCTTATACTATATTTATTACAAGTTATCGAATTTAGAATTGAGAGAAGATAATTTCAAAGAAGAAATAAATATGCTTAATTTAGCAATTTCGGTTAAAGCGAATGACTTGCTCGCCAACTTTAGATTAGCCGTTTGCTATGAAATGGATGGTTTTCTTGATGATGCTATAAAATATTATCATTTAGCTTCAAATGATCCATATTTAAATTCAGATGTGCTCAAAAAATATATACTGTCGCAAGTAGAAAGAATTGAACAAAAGGGACCAATGCATAGACCACCAGCTTTGGGAGCAAAATATCAGGCATGGTGATTACGCCCAACAAATCAATAAACTCTGGCTAAAAAAGCTGCGCTTTTTTAGCAGGTTATCTCAAGCATTATGTGTTGGAGAAGCATCATCGTTTAAAATAAAAATGGAAACATATGCAAAAGAACTCATGGCGGAGGCACAGTGAGCAATAAACAGGAGCTAAAACCTTGGGCGGCACGCCCCTTCGAACTAATTTTCCATGCCGAGATTCATTACCTTAGAGGTAGTGACTATGATCGTAGATTGGCGCTCATAAGCTTTGACAATTCTATCGAGGTTTCCATAACCACCTACCTATCTCTGAATCCCATACAACGAGAAAACAGGCAATATCCTAAAAAAGATGTAGAAAAATGGATGAGCAACTACCATTCGAAACTATATTTTTTCGCACTGGAAATCCAGAAGCGAGGTCTTCCTGAATATAAAGAGAAAGCTGAAATCGTGTGGTATCACGATCAACGCAATGAGCATTATCATGGTGGCGGATTCGGCGTTCCCGAAAAGAAAACGCTCGATGGAATACGGCAGGCAGCACTATGGGTATTCTCTGTGCTATTTGAGGCTGCTGACATTGAAACAAAACTTAAAGCAGCGATCTCCAAAAGTGATAAAGGCATACCATCAATACCAGACAGCCTCGTTGTACCACGAGAGCCCGAATCGGCAGAAGTTAGTAATGATCCTGCTCAAGCGCAAGCATTTACTATTGCTGCATTGTTGGGGAAATGGGACGAAAATAACGAATCCGATCTCGAAATAATAAGGAAAATAGTCGATGGATTTTAATTCCTGGGTGGCCATCCTGCGGGAAGTTCTTCAAGAACAAGATAAACCATTGGCCCTGCGAAACGGCCATTATGAGGTGGTAGATCGGAAGGCGCTCTGGTATGCCTTGGGTTCTAGAATATTCGATACTCACTTAGATCAATTCAAAGATTGTGCAGTTGAGGTACTTACAGAGTTAGACCCACAATTTGAACTGCCGGCTGAAGAGCGTTATGCCGCAAGTATTCATGGAAAGGTGATTAAATACTCGTCAGACCTACGCCAAGGTATTACAGAAACCTTGGCATTACTTGGAATCCATGGGGATATATTGCAGAATTGCTCTCAGCATAAACCTGAGTCTGTCGCTGTTCTTGCAATGCGAGAAATATTTGAGCAAGCAGACTGGCAACTGTGGGGGAGTCTCAACAACTTGTTACCAACGCTTGCCGAAGCTGCACCGGGTGAGTTCTTAAAATCGGTAGAAAAAGCCCTGCAACAAACACCATGCCCCTTCAATGAGCTTTTTGCACAAGAAGGAAGTGGCATTAGTGGTAGAAACTACATGACCGGTTTGCTCTGGGCGTTGGAAGGTTTGTCCTGGAATGAAGAGCATTTGGTGCGTGTGGCCGTAATTTTGGCTGAACTGGCATCCCACGATCCGGGTGGAAATTGGGCAAACAGACCAGCAAATTCTCTAACAACAATCTTGTTGCCATGGTATCCACAAACGCTGGCTCCCATTGATAAACGTATTGCGTCTATTAAGGCGATTAGAACAGACTTTCCCGATGTTGCTTGGAAAGTGCTACTTAGTTTGCTGCCCAATCAGCATCAGACATCATTTGGTATACACAAGCCCCGCTGGCGTAACATCATTTCTGAAGACTGGGAGCCCGAACTTACAGACAAAGAATATTGGGATCAGGTTACTGGCTATGCAGAGCTTGCCGTCGAAATGGCCTGTATCGATTTAGTTAAGCTCAAAGAGTTAGTCGGAAATCTTGATAATTTGCCCATGCCATCATTTGATACCGTGTTGGAATATCTGTCTTCGGAAGCTATCACCGAGCTTCCAGAAAATCAACGGTTATCGATTTGGATAAATCTTACGGAGTTTGCAAGAAAACACCGTCGTTTTTTTGATGCGAAATGGGCGTTGGATGATGAGAATGTTTCCAAAATTGAGGCTACTGCAAATAGGCTCGCACCAGCCAGTCCCGAGGGCCTGTACCGCAGACTTTTCAGTAACAAGGAATTTAACCTATATGACAAGAAGGGGGACTGGGAAGAGCAACGCAAGAAACTGGATGAAAGGCGTCAGCAAGCAATTCAGGAAATTCTAAATGCCAGTGGCCTACAGGGTGTTATAGCCTTCGTTGATGAAGTTGAGTCACCGAATAAGGTGGGGTGGGCGCTGGGTATAATTTCTGATAACGATATAGACCCTAATTTACTGCCAAATTATTTGGATGTTGAAAACATCAGCTACCAGCAATTCGCGGGTAGCTTTGTTTGGAGTCGGTATCATCGCCAGGGGTGGCAGTGGGTTGATGGATTAGATAGAACTAACTGGTCTATGGTGCAAAACTGTCAACTTCTGATGAATTTACCCTTCGAAGTTCACACATGGCGCCGTGCTAGTGAATGGTTAGGTGAGTCTGAGAGCACGTACTGGCAAAAGGTACAGGTTAACCCTTACCAATCTGATAATGATCTCTTGTTTGCAATCGACAAACTGCTTGAAGCGTCTCGCCCACAGACAGCAATTGATTGCCTGCATTGCCGGCTACATAAAAAATTGCCTTTGGATACAAAGAGGACCGTCAGGGCTCTATTGGATGCTGTATCCGCAAAAGAGCCTGTAAACACTATGGACTCTTATCATATTACGGAGCTCATTAAGGCATTGCAGAATGATTCTGAAACTGATCAAAATGATCTGTTCAGAGTTGAATGGGCATATTTAAGATTGTTGGACAGGCACAGTGAAGCTGAACCCAAACTGCTTGAAGCACGCCTGGCTACTAATCCTGATTTTTTTTGCGAAGTTATCCGTCTGATTTTTCGCTCCAAGAATGAAGAAAAGCAGGACGGGGAGCCTGATGAGCAGAAAAAAGCTATTGCATCGAACGCATGGCGACTTCTGCATGAATGGAAGAGACCTCCTGGTTTAGGTGAGGACGGTAGTTTTTCTGCAAAAGATTTCGAAGCATGGCTTGAGAATGTTAAGGACCAATGTATGGCTTCCGGCCATCTTGAAGTCGCAATGATAAAGGTTGGGGAGGTATTGCTCTATTGTCCTGCTGATCCTCAAGGACTCTGGATCGTGCAGGCGGCAGCCAGCGCACTGAATGCCAGAGACGCCGAAGATATGCGAAGTGGATTTCGTACCGAGGTGTTCAATTATAGAGGTGTACATTGGGTTGATCCAACCGGTAAGCCAGAACGAGATTTGGCTTCAAAGTGGAGAGAAAAGGCTGATGCAGTTGAAAATACAGGCTTTGCAAGATTTGCTGCTACATTAAGGGGGCTGGCAGAGTCCTACGAACGTGAAGCAGAGCGGATAATAAAAGAGCATAAGTCAGAAATAGAATATAAAAGAATTTAGGTTTGGTACAAGTGAGAAATATTATAGCGATTTGTCATCGGACCTTTGAGCTCAGAAACTGAGAATCCAAAACACATAACAAGGCTAATTCAGCCGACGCAAAAAGCCGCGGTGCGCCACGAAGTGTAAAATAACTGGCATCTGTGGAGAATCGGGGGTCAAATCTTTAGACTTGAATATCCTTGCAAGTTTTTTAATGACAAGGCCTTATCGCAACTCATTCATTTCTTTAATCGCAAATAAAATTGACCCATTCCTTATCCGGGCGGTTGGGCGGATCCTGAGGTGTGATTCGGTGTCGGGTATTGAGAGATGGTTGAAGTAATTCACAAGTCAAGATCTGACACTTTTCTCTCCCGCTTTTAACTGAATCAAGGAATCGTCTTATGACCAACAACATCGTATACAGCGATAAGCTGGTAGAGATTAATGATGATTCTATCCTGGTACGCGACTACTATTATCCCTTCGGGAACAAGCGCGTCAATTTTGGGGATGTCGAAAGTATCGTCGTGAAAAAGCTATCTCTTTTGAGTGGCAAATACCGTTACTATGGAACCGGTGATTTTCGGACATGGTTCCCCCCTGACAATCGCACATCAAGAGATAAAATATTTATAATCAAAATCAAAAAGAAATGGTGGCGTATAGGGTTAACTGTTGAAAATTCTCAAACAGTTTTAAATCT
>JAQIBZ010000298.1 GCA_027858815.1 Desulfobacteraceae bacterium | reverse complement strand
AAATGAAGTCAAGTAAAAAAATCCCGGAAACTACTAATTTTTAAAAAATCTTCACATAACACTAAAAATATAATGCTTCAGTTTTATTTGTTATTCTTATTTCCGTTCAACCACTAGCTCGGCTACTGCGATTCCCGGATAACGCCGCAAACGGACGAATCAGGAAGGCTGGGGATTATACAGCGGGCATGATGCGGTTAACCCAGCCGTGACTCTTACACCACTGAAAAAACAACAGCTGTGACATCCGGTTGGCAGCTGCTTCATTGGATATGGCTGTGGTGACCAGAGCCTTATTGGGTTTTAATTTGAATCCCTTTGATTTATTTTCACTAAGATCCTGAACCTGCTTCATCAAATACTCATGCTGCAGCATTACCGGATTAACTGTGCTGCAAAACATTTTTTCAAGCTTTATCTTTAAAACATCAAAATTGGCTGAAACCGTCATTTCTTTTTCCGAATCCAGAAACGAATAATCCAGGCACTGGTCAATAAAAACCAGCGGATCAGGGTCCATGACCTGGTAAAGCATAACAAATCGATATATTCTCAAGTCTATTAAATTAACATTTTTTACTTTTTGCGGTTTTAAAGAAGCGCGAACATCATCTTCCGTCACATGCGCCTCTATCGCATCGGTTGTTCTGTATCGGCCTTCAAGGAGCAATACGTTTTCTTCATTATAAATTTCGACCAAAGATAAATGATGGTTGAAAAACCGGCTCTGTTTTTGGCCGAACCCACAGGATGTCACCCGAAAGGGCTTAAACAGCTGTGCAAGAAAATTCTTCTTAACTGCAATAAAATTAATGCATAAATTATCCAGACGGTCTCCGGTCGAGCCGGCAATTGCATGAGAATTCACCGGGCAAAGGATATGAGGCAGCTTCATTTTCAGCTTATTTTGAATAATAAAATCATCAAATTTTGAAATTTCGCTAAGAAGCCCGATACCCTCGGAGGCTATTACTGACCCCGGCAATAAGACCAGCAGGCTGTCAAAATCAGAATTATGGGCAGTATCATTCATATCATATCAATTTTCTGGCTTTAGTCATCGTTTCGGCCAGCACAATGTCATTCCGGCATGTTTTTAGCCGGAATCTATGTTCAGAATAGCACATAACTGGATTCCCGATAGAAACATTCGGGAATGACAAACCTGCTTTGGCCGAAACGATGATCAAGGCTAATTTTCTTTATGAGAAATCCGGGCTAAAAATTCGCCAACCGCATGAAAAACCCTTTGCGAATGTTCTCCGTTTATAATCCCGTGGCGATCATAATTAACCATGAGATATTCTTTATCTTTGGTCCCCAGTTTCTCAAAAATTTTCAATGATCCGTCCGGGTTGACAACCGGATCACCAAGTGACTGCACCACAAGGGCCGGCACTGAAATTTTAGTCAGCTTTGGCTCCACCTGATCCATCAGACGGTCCAGTTCGATAATTCCGGATATGGGATTGCGGACATAATTAATATGAGGATTTTCCGGATGGTTCTCAACAAATTCCTTTTTGGCAGCGCCCACATTCAATTTTCTCATCAAATTATTCCATAGATTCACTGCCGGGACAAAGCGAGCGGAAAAATCCTGAAGTTTCAGCGGCGGAGATATGGCAAACACACCGGCCAGATTGCTGACCCGCGCCGCAAGATCCAGAGCCAGACCGGCCCCGGTGGAAAAACCGCCGACAACAACTTTTTTGCAGACCTCATCCATGATCACGTATCCTTCCTCAACAGACGCCACCCATTCCATATATTTACTCGTTGCCAGATCTTCCGGCGATGTCCCGTGGCCTTTTAAACGAGGAACATAAATCCGGTATCCCAGTTCGCCCAAATATTCTGCCAACGCACGGACTTCAAGGGGAGCAGCCAAATACCCATGAACCAGAACCACACCGATATCTTTTTTACTGCCCCGATTACCCCGAATAAAAAACGGTGCACCCACATCTTTAGCTTTTGATTCTTCTGCAATGGCAAAATTGGCATAATCTTTTTCAAAATCAAACCGGGCTTTTTTGATCAGATATTCCTTGATTTTGTATTTGATTCGCAAGTTGTGCTCTAATGCCACATTTCGAAGTTTTTCCTGTAATTGGGTTAACGGTTCGATTTCATTGGCACTGACCACCACAGGATTATCAACACGTATCCGGTGGAAATCAGATTCTTCGCTAAAATCCGAATCAATAATGAGCGAATCGTCTTCTCTGCGAATCACCTTCTTTTCAATTGCCAGGTTAATAAAATTATTTATCTTATTATACCGGTCATCGGTCAATAGGTTAATCTGGTTGCGCATCAGCGAATCGTGCCGAAAAAAATTCATACATTCCAGACACAGGGTTGTTGCGTAAAATGCCCGTTGCCGAAACTCCTGCTCATGGATTTTATTTTGGGGAATATATTTCAGCAAAGAAGCAAAAATATGATCATGGTTTACGGTTGTCAGATGATAAATCACAGACATATACCGTTCCATGATTCTTTGGGCAGTCTTTCGCATCATGCTGATTGAAGAGATGGTGTCATCAAAATTAATTTCTGTTGGTGAACTGATATCCTTTTGGATTGACTCACTTTTCAGGTATGGCGCCACTCTGATGGGTTTACCGAAACGCATGTCCACATCCACGCCGGACAGCAGCATGGTGCCTTCGGTCATGATCTCTTCTAACATTCTTCCGGAAATATCCCCGACAAAAAGCTCCGTTATCCGGCTTAACATATTTTCCTTTGCCCGGATGGGGTAATAGGTCAGGTTAACCGGGACGATAACCGTTTCGTGATTAAGAACCGGTTCAATCTGTTGAATCTGAAAAAGCTTCTGCAATCGGGCCGCTTCTTCGGGCGATTTTTCAAGCATCTGCCGGAGACGCTCCCGGTAGAATTCGGTCCGCAGCGCCAGGGTGGCCGTGCCGCTATGGGGCGGATGCCTTCCGTCCGGGGATTCTATCATGAATCCCCCTTTTTTCGTTCCTTTGTTGTCAAATATCTTTTTATTTTTTACCATGCGGCCTTCAGGGAAAATAACCCATGACGCTTCACCGGTCAGCAGGCTTTTCACCATCAGCTGATCCCTGTCCGGATTTTTCGTTGAAACCGCACCCAGCTGATTGAGCAGATTCCCCAGGCCGCCGGTAAAAAGCGAATGATCGGCCAACGCCCATATTGTCATTCGTGTCAGCCGATTGATGTAATACGGAATAAAAAAAGTTTCCATGCGGGTAAAATGATTGACGGCAAAAATCACCGAACCTTTGGGAATATCTTCTTCACCATAGGTCCGTATATTTGCCCGTAACAGGTTGGAAAGGGCTTTTACGGCAACACCGACGGTTTTATAGGCATAGGGGTTCATGGGTGTCTCTCTCTCTCCCGCAGAAAAGAGTCCGGCAAAATTGATTAAATTCTGCTGCCATGCGTCGCTGCGTCAGATTTGAATGCCAGACATTGAAAGATTCAGATTTTATAATAGATTAAAATCAAAAACAAGGATTCCGACTTCATCAAACCCGAAATCGACCATTTGAAAAGATCCTGAAATCAGGAAAACAACAAACCCGGCCATGGAACCGCCACCAAAAAGAAGTGCAGAGTAACAGATAACATTTGCCAGAAAATGATTCATCATGGCACCTTATGCTTACTATCGGGAATCTCAATATATTGATGGCTTAGCAGGAAACAACGCTTACATTCAGAGGCGGTGGTCCTGCAAAGAGCATCAGGATGGTGAGTTAAAGAAAGGTCTCAATCGGTGTATAAGGCAATCCAAATGCGTCTGCCACACCTTTAAACGTGACTTCTCCCATGACTACATTGGCGCCGAGACGGATTTCCGAATTCTGCCGCATGGCGTCTTTCCATCCCAGGTTGGCAATTTCAAGGACATATGGCAGGGTGGCATTGGTCAGCGCCATGGTCGATGTACGCGGCACAGCCCCGGGCATATTGGCCACACAATAATGCACAATGCCGTCGACCTCATAGATAGGATTGGAATGGGTGGTGGGGCGGGACGTTTCAAAGCATCCGCCCTGATCAATGGCCACATCCACCATGACCGTCCCTTTCTGCATGAGCCCCAGCATCTCCCGGGTGATCAGCTTGGGCGCTTTGGCACCGGGAATCAGAACCGCGCCGACAATTACGCTGGCTTCGGGTATCAGTCGCCGGAGGGTTGACGGTTTGGACATCAGCAAAAAACAATTACGGGGCATAATATCACTTAAATAACGCAGGCGTTCCAGGCTCTGGTCCAGAATATAGACCTTGGCACCTAACCCGCAGGCGATTTTTGCCGCATTCGTACCCACAACCCCGCCACCGATGATCAGAACGGTTCCAGGGTCCACACCAGGCACCCCGCCGAGCAGCACGCCGTGGCCGCCATGTTCCATTTCCAGATATTTGGCTCCCTGCTGCAAGGCCATCCGGCCAGCCACCTCACTCATAGGAGTCAGCAACGGCAGTGAGCCGTCATCTTTCTGGATAGTTTCATAGGCGATATTGATCGATTTTTTCGAAATCAGCACCCGTGTCAATTCTTCGGCTGCTGCCAGGTGAAGATAGGTAAACACAATCTGGTTTTCCCGGATCAGGTCATATTCAGGGGGCAACGGTTCCTTGACATGCATCACCATATCGCAGCGCGCATAGATATCTTCCGGTGTTGCAGCTATTTCAGCGCCCTGTTCCTTATAATCAGCGTCCTCAAACCCACTGTTGATTCCGGCAGTTCTTTCCACCAGAACCGTATGGCCATTTTGTACCATGACTTCCACCCCGCCCGGTGTCATGGCCACGCGATTCTCTTCCTGCTTGATTTCTTTTAAGATGCCGATAATCATTATTTTCTCTCCAAAAAATTAAATTATTGCCGGGCTTCGTTTCTCAGCCCGACCTGCAATCTCCGATGGACTCAATTTCAACTTCTTATCTTACAAACTTCGGCATATAGGGATACACCTGGCATGCCACACAGAAACCGAATGCCGCTTCAAGGAATGCAAAAAACAGCAGCATGGTGCCAAAAACGAAACACATTGTCGGCATGCCGGCGAAATGAAACAGCGAAATGATGCAGCAGAACAAAAACCCGATTTTTGCGGCAAACATTTTGGGCCCGGCATTGGTCATCATCGGTTTTATATTTAATATCTCAAGTATTTTACTGCTCAGAAGGCCGTAAAAGCTGTAAGAGGATTTTAAAAATCCGCGAATAAAAAGATCCGCTCCTAAAATCAGGGCGATGAATTTAAGGGGAGTGAATAAAAAAACAATCATGGACAGCACGGTTAATGAGCCATTGACTCTTGCGACTCTCTCATTAATACGCTCAAACGATATGGGACATGCTTCTGCCATATTTAACCCCTCATAAATTATTTGGATTCATCCGTTTTCATCTTGTTCAACAAATCACCCAAGGCGCCAAACGGCTTATGGGTCAACGTCGGTTGTTCTTCTTTGCTACCTGCCGAATCGCCATCATACCACTGAGACACTTCATCCCGCGAATGCTCATTGTCATGACAATAAAGGCACAGCAACTCCCAATTGCTTCCGTCCGGCGGATTATTGTCATGATTATGGTCTTTGTGATGAACGGTTAATTCACGCAGACGTTTTCCTTCAAATTCCCGCCCGCACCGGGCACATATTTTTGGAAAAAGCTTGAGCGCCCGTCCCCGATAAGATTTATCCTTAATATCCCGGTTGCGCCGGGCTTCTTCCAGAATTTCATCCATCTTACTATTGTCTGATGTCATTTAACTATCTCCCAGGGGGATCTCATACCCGGCTTCCCGGTAAATATCCCTGATTTTAATCAGATCATCTTCTTTAGACGTGCCCGTGAACATATGACCCAGAATCAGCAATTGTTTTTTTTGACCATCTTTATAAAGAAAAACAATCGGAACCTTTGCCTGATCGGCAATATGCCAGAACCCGGTTTTGATCTTTTTGACATCTTTTCTGGTCCCTTCGGGAAAAACAACCGGGAAAAATTTATCTCTTTTTGAAAATTCTTCAGCAACCTGAGTGACCATGTTGCCGGCGGAACTTCTGTCAATGGGCATCACTTTCATTACCTTAAATACTATCGACATGGGCCAGAACATCCACTCTTTTTTTATCATTGGGCTTGACTGGATACGGTTCACAAATGAGAACCCGAAACCAAACGGCGCGTCCATATTGGTATTATGCGGAAATCCGATCAGAACATATTTATCCCCAATCTCTTTAGGGACGATTCCACACTTCCAGCCCTGAATTTTAAAAAAAAACATGCCGATTCCATATTTGATCCATGAAAATATAAAATTCATTTTCTTCCTTAAATTAAATTAAAATACGGGAATTTTTGCCTGTCTTACCCGCAAGTAAAAACAATAATCTTTATCGTTTCAAGACCTATGTAAAATTTTGCATAATTGAACGGTGAGTAAAAATTTCACTGATCTTTTCCGGATCTTCCCAGATCCGGTCTGTCTCTTCATACAGTTCTTCTAAGCAATGTTCAATCATTAATTGTTGCTGTTCAAACGCGTCTTCACTCAGGTCGGTTGGCACATGAATCGACTTTCCAAACCGGATAATCACACGGGAAAACAGTATCGGGATAAAAAAAATTTAATTTTGCGTTTCATACAAATGGTCTCCGACAATAATATCAAAGATTAAGCAAAAATGATCAAAAAAAATCCTGTTAAAACCTATTCACCGCCCCCGCCCAATACCGCATAAAGTCGGACCTGATTGACGAGCTTTTCCAACTGGAGACCGGTGAGAACCCGCTGCTGAAAATAAAGGGAGCGCTGGGCATCCAGAACGCCCAGGTAACTGTCAATCCCCTTTTGGTAACGTTTATCAGCGAGACGATATGTTGCCGCAATGGCATCGGTCAAAGACTGCTGGGCAGATATCTGCTGATCGACCATTCCTTTCACGGCCAAAGCATCGGCCACTTCTCTGAAGGCAACCTGAATCGTTTTTTCATACTGGGTAATGGCAATTTCCTTTTGTGCCTTACTGACCCGGTATGCGGCCCAGGTTCGGGCATCAAAAACCGGCACGGCGACTTGCGGGGTAAAGCTCCACGTACCGGACCCGGAGCCGAAAAGGCCGGACAACTCATCGCTGGCTGTCCCGATGGAAGTGGTCAAAGAAATTCGGGGAAAAAAGGCAGCCCGAGCCGCGCCGATAAAGGCATACGCCCCTTTAAGCTGATGTTCTGCGGCCATAATATCCGGCCGATTCAACAGTTCCGCAGAGGACAGGCCCGGGAAAATTTCTTTGGGCGGATTAACGCTCGCCAGATCCGCAGGCAAAAGTTTTTCCGGCACTGCAGAACCGGCCAGAAGATTCAAGGCATTCCGGTCTTGCGCCACCATCCGGGTGAAACGGGCCACGTCTCTACGAGCGGTTTCCACCGGAATTTGTGCCTGACACAAGTCCAGTTCAGTGGCTACACCGACTTCGGTCTGCCGTTTTATTAAATCATAGGCAGCCTGCTGGGTCTCCAGCGTAAATTCGGCCAGGTTGGAATTTTTCCGATCGGCACCAAGTGTCAGGTACACTCTTGCAACCTCGGACACCAGTGCAATCTGAGCACTGCGGCGGGCCTCATCCGTGACCAGGTATTCTTCCAGCGCCTGGTCTTTTAAGCTGCGAATCCGTCCGAAAAAATCGATCTCCCAGGCAGCGATGCCCAGGCCAGCGCTGTATTGTTCGGCTGTCCTCGGATCTCCGGGGCTGATAAGATCTGATGAATATTGTTGTTTGCCTCCCGCTCCGGTCGCATTGACTGCCGGGAGGAGCTCCGCCCGCTGAATGCCGTAAAGAGCGCGCGCCTTTTCCACATTTAAGGAGGCAAGTCGCAGATCCCGGTTGTTGTCCAGGGCCATTTCAATGATCTCCTGCAGCTGTTTGTCTGCGAAAAACGCCTGGCGGGAAAGCTCCCGGGCTGCCGGTGC